>CAZXVN010000600.1:0-10859 GCA_964643945.1 uncultured Lentisphaeraceae bacterium
CACACCCTCATCGAAACCGTCCCCGGCACCCGCCTTTTCGCGGGACTGCCGAGCGAACTCAACGTCTGGATGAGCCACGGCGACCAGGTCGAGGTCATGCCCGAGGGCTTCACGACTTCCGCGCGTTCCCTCTCCTGCCCCAATGCGGCCATGCGTAACGAGGCACGCAACCTTTACGCGCTCCAGTTCCATCCCGAGGTCGTCCACACCCAGCACGGCACCAAGATCCTGCATAACTTCCTCTTCCCGATCTGCGGCTGCACCGGCGACTGGGAACTCTCCTCGTGGGTTGACGAAACTGTGGAGAAATTGAAACGGCAGGTCAACGACGAGCAGGTGGTGCTCGGGCTCAGCGGCGGCGTGGACTCGTCCGTGGTGGCGGTGCTCCTGCACAAGGCCATCGGCAACCGGCTGCACTGCATCTTCGTGGACAACGGCCTGCTGCGCTATGGCGAGGACAAGCAGGTCGAGACCCTGTTCCACGCGAAGCTCGGCATGGACCTGCACGTGATCGACGCCAAGGCGCGCTTTTACGGCGCGCTCAAGGGTGTCGAGGAGCCGGAGCAGAAACGCAAGATTATCGGCCGGGAGTTCATCGAAGTCTTTGTGGAACAGGCCCGCAAGTTCAAGGACTGCAAATTCCTCGGCCAAGGCACCATCTATCCCGACGTCATCGAAAGCGTCAGTCCGCTCAAAGGCCCCAGCCAGACCATCAAGAGCCACCACAACGTCGGCGGCCTGCCGCCGGACCTGAAGTTCGAGCTGGTCGAACCGCTGCGGGAGCTCTTCAAGGACGAGGTCCGCGCCGTGGGCCGCCTGATGGGCATGGACCATGAGCTGCTCGACCGCCAGCCCTTCCCCGGCCCCGGCATGGGCGTGCGCATCCTGGGCGAGGTCACCGCCGAGCGCGTGGCCCTGATTCAGCAGGCCGACCTGCGTGTGCAGGAGGAGATGCGCAAGCTGCCGAACTACAAACAGATCTGGCAGTCGTTCGCCGTGCTGCTGCCGGTCAACTCGGTCGGCGTGATGGGCGACCAGCGCACGTACGAAAACGTTTGCGCCCTGCGCGTGGTGGACAGCATCGACGCCATGACGGCCGACTGGACGCGCGTGCCCTACGACACGCTGGCGCGCATCTCGAACCGCATCATCAACGAGGTGCGCGGCATCAACCGCGTGGTCTTCGACATCAGCTCCAAGCCCCCCGCGACCATCGAGTGGGAATGACGCCTTTGCCATTCGTTTGCAGCCCCCGCGTAAATCCGAATGCGCCCGGTCATATCACATATTCGAATATGTGATATGACAGCAACCGACAGGACTACGCGCGTTCGGAAGAGCGCCCCCCCTGCCCCACAAGGAACATGTGCGGAGGCGCAAAATGCCCGCAGGGCTGTCCGGCAGATCATTCCCCGCCGAAAGACCCGCGCTCAAGCAGGCGACCTGTCCTGAATGTGTTGCCGGACTATCGCACCGCCGACGCCTTGCCGACCTTGTCCGCGCCGTCGGCATAGGTGTAGGCGAAGAGCTGCGGCGTGTCCGCGCAGGTCAGCACGGGCGGCGCGTTCTCCCCGCCGCTCTGGCGCGGCATATATTGCACCGCGCACGCTTTCGACGGGCGGTTGAGCTTGTCCGTCTCCAGCACTTTATGGCCTTTGTGCGTGAAGCGCTCCGGCTGACCCCCGCTCCGTGTGCGGTACCACCCCGTCAGATGACCTTGCGGATCGTATTCATACAGGTCTTTCCAGCTTTTCTGCAAGGTCAGAACCGGATCGGCATAATGGTGTGCCGCATCGTTATAGTCCACCGACAGAATCTGGCCATCCTCCCGATACACCCGCTCCTCGTTCGGCAGGTAATAGAAAGAAACAAACGACGGAGCAGAATAGTAAGCACCGGCCTTCACGAAGCAACCGATATCCACACGGCTGCTCATCATGGGCTGCGGAGCGCCGCGGGCGTCCTGAAGACGGAAACGGCCGTGATAAGACACGGTCAGTTCCATGTGCGAGCCTGTTTCGTTCAGCGGCTTGATGACCACCTTTTTGGGATCGCCCTGCAACACGACCCATTGGAATTTCAGGTCGCTCAGCTTCGTCGAGGACGACGCCTCCAGCGTCATGCGCCGCTCGCGGGCCACACCGCGCACCACCCGCGCAATACTGCACGGCGTGTCGAAAAGCCCTTCCGGGCGCATGTCGAAATAATCAACCCCTGGCTCGGCCTGAGCGTCCGTCAAGGTCCGCAATGCCACCAACGGCGGGACATCCTCCGGCTTCATCGCATGCGCCATTTCCACGAAGGCCGCAACATCCAAGTTCACTGCGTCAAACACCACCGGATGCGCCGCAGACGTCAGATAATCCTCAGGCTTTTTGACCGTCTTCTGCGTAGCGCGGAAGAGCATCTGCAGGGTCGGCGCGAGCAGTTTGTGCGCGACCAACAGCCGCTTGGTTGCGGGTTGGAACGCCGCCATCGCTGCCGCAAACGCCTCCATGAACGGCTGGTCCGCAAAAGACGACCCCTGATTAATCACGTAGTACGGCGTATTGGCAGGAAACAAGTCGCCCGTATCCAGATCAAAGTCTTTGTGCTCCGGAAAGAACCAGCACTGGTTGCTGACATAGTAGCGGAACGCCGCAATCGGCTGGAACGGATCCGTCACCACCGCACGCGGCAGGCTGCGCCAGAAGGGGCCGCTCACCATCGACATCGACGAGTTGCCGATCACCGGTTGTTCGAACAACGTGTTAGGCAAGCTCAGGTGCGTCCGGTACTGCCGCGCCGCCGCACTGTAGGCCACGGGCGTCAACCCTGGAAAGTTAGTCACCGCCAGTGGCGAGTGCCCGTCGTCGCGGTTCACATACAGGTCGCCAAAATTTCCAGAGGCCGTGTCATCGGCAAACCACCCGCGCATGCGCTCCGCCGCAGGGCCCAGATACGCAGACGCGTAGGCCGACATCCGCTTGATCTCTGGATTCGTCAGCGAAAACAAGGTGATAAAGCACCCCTGATCGAAATTCCACAACGTGTTGGCTACGTTGATCTCCGCCGGCAGGCCCATGAACACCACCGAGGGTTTCACCTGCACAATGCCCGCCACGGGCTGGCTTTTGAGCCGCTTGGCTTTGTCGACCAGTGCTGCAAACCGGGGGGTTCCCTTCATCTGTTTGAGATCGTTGTCCGCTTCAATCGCCGCATCATCCCGGAACCCGAGTTCAATCGCCCGGTCGAGCGCCGCAAAAGCCTCGTCTTTGTTTGCCCGGTAAGCCAGCGCACAGGCCAGATTATACTGCCAGGTCGGGTCCTGCGGCATCATCGCCACACCCGCGCGGCAGATCGTCTCCATCTCATCGGTCTTGCCTGCACGCACCGACTGGATGAGCTGTTGTTGCAATTGAAGATGCTTCTGATAGATCATCGGCATCTCAAACACGTTCGTCACCGCCTGAACGCCCCACGCGAAAGTCATCGCCACTAACAAATAAACTGTTCTCATTCGTCCCTCCTAACCCCTCACCAGAACCGCCACCACGGCGTTTTCGCACGGCTCTGCTGGAGTAGCCAGTCGATCACTTCAGGATTGGCATAGGTGCGGTCCCATACGTTATGCGTCGCTTTTTCGTACTCGGTGTAGCGGACTTTGCGGCTGCCCGCAAGTTTCAAGGCTTCCACCATGCGGCGCGAACAGGCCACAGCCACATTGACATCGTCGGCGCCATGAAAGACCCAGACCGGCATTTTTTTGATCCCCTGTACCCGTCGGGTATCGCCGCCGCCGCAAATCGGGATCGCCGCAGCGAAAAGATCAGGTTCACGCTGAATCGCGTCCCATGTGCCGAACCCGCCCAACGACAGCCCCGTAATATAGAGCCGATTCATGTCGGCCTGTCGCGTCGCCGCCACATGTCGGCACACCTCGATGGCCACCTCAAGCGACGCCGCAGGCTCCTTCGACATCGCATAGCTCTCTTCTCGCGCCAACTGTTTGATCCACCCGTTGCCTGGCTGACATTGTGGCGCCACCACAATCACCGGCTCGGGCCGTTTCAACAAAGTCGCCATGAGTGACGGCAACCCCACTTTGATCTGTCTCTGATTGTCGGTGCCGCATTCGCCCGACCCGTGTAGAAAAAGAATCAGCGGATAAGCCTTCCCCGGCAAAGGAAATTGCGGAACGCTCATCCGGTAAGCAAAGGCCTCTCCCGTCTCGTTCGTGTAGACGTAGGGCTTGAGCATCTCCTCCACCGTGAATTGCGCCCGCGCCGATGTCGCAAGTAAAAGGAAAACGATGGTTAACTTCATGGCGTCAAGGATACCACATCGAGGCCCCCAATAGAAACCTGTTTT
Organism: uncultured Lentisphaeraceae bacterium; assembly: GCA_964643945.1. Classification (GTDB taxonomy): domain Bacteria; phylum Verrucomicrobiota; class Kiritimatiellia; order RFP12; family UBA1067; genus JAHFSX01. Next base: position 4,351 of record CAZXVN010000600.1, read on the forward strand.
GCCCAATCGGCTCGCAATCTGTTGGGATCCGCGCCGCCAAAAAAAGCCGCCCCGCAGAAGCGGGACGGCTCTCTTGCTTGTCGCCCTGCACAGCTTTTTACTTCTTGTACGACTCCTCAACCGATACGGCGATCGACACGGTCGCGCCGACCATCGGATTGTTGCCCATGCCGAGAAAACCCATCATCTCCACGTGCGCCGGCACCGAGCTGGAGCCCGCGAACTGCGCGTCGGAATGCATGCGGCCCATGGTGTCGGGCATGCCGTACGAGGCCTGGCCCGCCCCCATGTTGTCGGGGTGCAGCGTGCGGCCCGTGCCGCCTCCGGAAGCCACTGAGAAAAACTTCTTGCCTTGTTCGAGGCGCTCTTTCTTGTACGTGCCGGCGACCGGATGCTGGAAGCGCGTGGGATTCGTGGAGTTGCCGGTGATGGAGACATCCACTCCCTCTTTCCACATAATGGCCACGCCTTCGCGCACATCGTCCGCGCCGTAGCAGCGCACGGCCGCGCGCGGGCCCACGGAGAAGGCTGTCTTCTTCGTGACCTTCAGCTTGCCCGTGGCATAATCGAACTTCGTCTCGCAGTGGGTGAAGCCGTTGATGCGGCTGATGATGTAGGCGGCGTCCTTGCCGAGGCCGTTCAGGATCACCTGCAGCGGTTCCTTGCGAACCTTGTTCGCCTTGGAAGCGATGCCAATCGCGCCTTCGGCGGCAGCAAACGACTCATGACCCGCAAGGAAGCAAAAGCACCGGGTCTCTTCGCGCAGCAGCATCGCAGCCAGATTGCCGTGGCCGAAACCGACCTTGCGGTCAGCCGCCACTGAGCCGGGGATGCAGAACGCCTGCAAGCCCTCGCCGATGGCTTCAGCCGCATCGGACGCCTTGGCGCAGCCCTTTTTCAACGCGATCGCCGCGCCTAACGCATAGGCCCACTTCGCGTTCTCAAAACAGATGTTCTGGATCGAATAACAGATTTCGTAGGGGTCAAAGCCTTTCGCCTGACACACCTTGCGCGCGTCTGGGAGATCTTTGATCCCATATTTTTTGCAGACCGCGTCGATCTGTTTGATACGGCGCTCATAGCTTTCGAAAAGTGGCATAAGAAAATCTCCTTTCAACTAGTCGTGACGGGGGTCGATGAACTTCACGGCACCCTGCTCCTTGGTGAAACGCCCGTACGTGCCGGTCGCCTTCGCCAGAGCCTCTTTCGGATCCGCACCCTTCTTAATCTGTTCAAGAAAGGCACCCAGGCGGATGAATTCGTAACCGATGACCTCGTCGTTCTTGTCCAGTGCGAGGCGCTTGACATACCCTTCGGCCATTTCAAGATAGCGCACGCCCTTCTGCAGGGTGCTGTACATCGTGCCGATCTGGCTGCGCAGGCCCTTGCCGAGATCCTCGAGACCCGCGCCGACCGGCAGCCCGCCCTCGGAAAACGCGCTCTGGCTGCGTCCGTAGGCGATCTGCAGGAACAGCTCGCGCATCGCGGTGTTGATCGCGTCGCAGACGAGGTCGGTGTTCAGGGCCTCGAGCACGGTCTTGCCCGGCAGCACTTCGGCGGCCATCGCGGCTGAGTGCGTCATGCCGGAACAGCCGATCGTCTCGATCAGCGACTCTTGGATCACGCCGGCCTTGACATTCAGGGTCAGCTTGCAGGCGCCCTGTTGCGGCGCGCACCAGCCCACGCCGTGCGTGAGACCGGAAATATCGGCGACTTGCTTCACCTGCACCCACTTGCCCTCTTCAGGGATCGGTGCCGGCCCGTGCTTGGCACCCTTCGCCACACAGCACATCTGCTCCACTTCGTGAGAGCATGGATACGGACAACTCATGTGATTTTTCCTCCCTCGGTGTACGAAAAAAACCGCGGTATCATACACAAAACCCAAGGCGTTGACAAATGGAATACCGTCCTCTCAAGCAGCAAAAAATTAATGGCCGCCTCCTCACAGACGTATCTAGGATGAAAACCCGACCGAAAGGAGTCACGCCATGAACACACATACACCCGCACCGGCCCTGACGGGCGAACGGACCGCCGATTACTTCGAGCCGAGCTATCGGCACCGTCTCCTCACGATGCTTCACGGCTTACGTTGCCCCTGCTCGTCGCGGGAGTACAAAGCCGCGGCCATTGAGATGCAGCGCCTTGCGGCGCCGGCGGCCGCCGTGCTGCTGCCCTTCTTGGCTGTCAGCCTGCTTTTGCTCATGGAAAGCGCCAACATCGGCCTCGACCGGATAATTGATTTTCAGTGGATCGAGGCCGATCCGGTCAAGCCGCTTACCGAACTCCCGGACCCCGTGAAACACGAGCCCCCTCCGGAAGAAACGTCGGTCAACATCCCTAGCCCCAACGTGCCGGTCAGCTCCGAGACGCCGACCCCGAACCAGCGGGTGAGCCTTGTCCCGAAGGCCTTCGATTCGGTCCTGCCGGTCAAGAGCTTTGTCATCCTGACGTCGCTCGTCGGTTCGCGTGAGCCCGGTGCCCGCGACAAACTGATCGCGCAGTACCTGGGTGACCAGCCGACCGAGGACGCCGTGCTGCGCGCCCTGCGCTGGCTGAAGAAGAACCAGCAGCCCGATGGCTCATGGAACTCCCAGAAAATCGCGATGACCGGTTTAGCGACCCTCACCTTTCTGGCCCACGGTGAAAAGCCCGGCGGTTCGGCCGAGTTCGGCGAGACCGTGCGGAAAGCGCTTGAATTTCTGATGAGCAACCAGATGGCGGACGGCCGTTTCAACGGCATGGATGCACACGAGTACGCCCATCCCATCGCCACCTACGCGCTTTGCGAAGCATACGGCATGACGCTCAACCCCAATGTCAAGACCGCCGCTGAACAGGCGCTCGCACCCATCATTGCAGGGCAACACCCGACCGGCGGCTGGACCTACAAGATGGACCCCAACGCAGACAACGCGAGCGGCACGTATCGCGACGACACCTCCTACATGGGCTGGTGCGCCCAAGCGCTCAAAGCCGCCAAACTCGCCAAACTCCATGTTGAAGGCCTTGAGAAGGCCGCCAAGCTGACCGTCAAAGGCTTCCAGAAAAACGCCGAACCCAACGGCGGCTTCGGCTACACCTCTCCGGGACAGGGTGGCCTGACCGGTGTCGGAACGCTCTGCCTGCAGTTGTTCGGCGCCTTCAATGAGCCCGAGGTAAAAAAGTCGCTCGACCGGATGGACGGTTGGCAACCTTGCTTTGACACGAAGACCCTGGCCGGCGCTTCGCCCCAGTACGCCTGCTACTATGCCACGCAGGCCAAGTTTCATGCGGGCGGCAAACGGTGGGAAAACTGGAACACCCTGATGAAGTCCCTTTACGTGCAGGCGCAACAGGTCGAGAAAAGCGCGATCAAGGATGCCCAAGGTAAAGACGCGGATATCGGCTGGTGGGTCAACGGCGATGCCCATACCGACCGTCCGGTGATGGACACCTGCCTCACCGCAATGCAACTGATGGTCTACTACCGTTATCTGCCGACAACCAGCACAGCGGCCGTGCAGGCCGACGCGCCGGTCATGGCCACCTCGACGGACACCGATGACATCATCGTGCAAGAGAGGACGCTGTGACCCCGGCCTCACTCGAATCAGCAATTAGGGCAGGGAAACGCCTTACGGCGTCACTACAAACGCGAGAAAACCATCGGAACCCCGTTCGTAGTGTGCCCGTAAGGGCATTCTCGAATCGCTGTCTTGCCATAATTGCTGCACTCGAATATTCACATCGCGCCTGTTTCCGTGCTATGCTGTTCCGCTGTGAACGAAGGTGGCAAAGAGCAGGCCGGCTTAACAGCGGTGATCGAGGCTTTTCAGGCCCCGCTGTTGCGGTATGCCGCCCGCCTGCTGAACAACGTCACGCTGGCTCAGGACGTGGTGCAGAACACGCTCGTCAAACTCGTCCGGCGCGTCCCACCTGCCGAGGCCCCGACCGACGAGGTGCGCAACTGGCTGTTCAAAGTCGCGCACAACGAGGCCGTCGACCTCATCCGTTCAGAAGAGCGAAAGAAGCGGTTGCTCGAAACCTATGCGCAACAGCGTGCCTGCGAAACCGACGGCGGCCTTTGCTTCGATACCGGAACCAACGAACAGGAACAAACCGTGCTGGCCTGCTTGGCGGTGTTGCCGCCGCTTCAAAAACAGGTTGTGCTGTTACGCCTGCAACAAGGCTTGAGTTACGAACAGATCGGCGCGATCATCGGCGAAAAGAGCGGCTATGTCGGCAACCTGTTGCACCACGCCGTCAAAGCCCTTGCCGCCGAAGTGAAGCGCCGTGAAGGAGAAGACCGTCATGTGCCCGCATGAAGAAAAACTGACTCCTTGGCTCTTGGGCGACCTCCCGCCTGATGAGCATCAGGCCCTGACGCTCCATCTTGCAACATGCGCCTCTTGCCGCAGCGTCAAGGAGGAGTTGTCGCACGTCCTGGCGCCGCTGCGCAGCGGGCTGGAGAAGGACCGCAACCTGCGCGTCGCGCCCCTGCCGACACGGGAGGCCTCCCCCCGCCACACCTGGCATAGGCTGTGGTCCACTCCGCACGAAGGGCTGAAGCGCGCCGCGATCCTGGCACTGTCGTTCGGCACGCTCTTCGCGCTCATCAGCGTGGTGTATCAGAACGCGCAGCACGCGCCCCGTGACGCCGACACCGTCACCCACATCACGTTCATGCGCAACACCGACGAGGCCGTCCCCGCCCTGGCCCCGGTAGCCGATCTCAGTAACAACGGCGCCGATCACGACGCCCTCTCCGAAGCCGTCCCCCGCCTGGAAGCATCCACGGCACCGTCGGCGTCTGTCTCCCGGCCTGCGACACCGGCCCCAGACCGCCCGGAGCCCCCCTTCCGCCGACTCGTCAATAAACCCGGAGCCGCACCCGTCAAGGCAGCCCAGGCGGCCGATGCCGCCCCCGCGCTTTCAACCCTTGAGAAAAAGACCGTGGCGAAACGCGAACGGAGCAAGCCCGCCAGCGCTCCAGCCCAGCGTGCCTCGCCCGCCGAGGTTACCGTACGAGACTTCAAACTTGCCGCACAGCCCCCCGTCCCAACCAACGCCGTGCCGACCAATTCCGTTCCAACAAATTTTCCGCCCGTTTCTCTTGTGACCAATCTGCCGCCCTCTCGAAGGTGAAACATGGCGAATCGTCCGCATATCCTCCGCCTGCTGCCACTCGCCGCCGCGCTCCTTGCCGCCGGTTGCCGCACGACCTACACCACGTTGGTGCAGGACCGCGACACCGTCTATCAGCTCGCGCCCTTCCTCTACCTTCTCAGCGGCAATTACGACGGCGCGCTCACAGTCGCACAGTTCAAGGCCGCAGGAAACCTGGGCATCGGCACCTTCGAAGGACTCGACGGCGAGGCCATCATGCTCGACGGCGTGGTCTATCAGGTAAAAGGCGACAGTTCCGTGTCGATCCCCGAGTACTCCCGCCACATGCCCTTCGGAGCGTGCACGCTGTTCGACTACGATTTGCGGCGCAACATGAAACACGTCGCCTCGTTTGAGATCTTTTCAACGACGTTGGAAACGAACTTCGAGGACAAGCAGCGCTTCTGCGCCGTGCGTGCCGAAGGCCTCTTCAACACCATCCGCGTGCGCAGTTGCGACAAGCAGGAAAAGCCCTACCGACCGTTAGCGGAAGCCACGAAGCAACAGCACGAATACACCTATGAGAAAACCCGCGGCACCCTCGTCGGGTTTTGGACCCCGCCCTTCGTGCCGGGCGCGATCGGTGTGCCGGGCTTTCACCTGCACTTCCTCTCAGATGACCATACAAAGGGCGGCCACGTGCTGGACTTCCAGTCCGACACCCTCGCCATCAGCCTCGACCCCACGCCCCGCCTCACGATCGACTTTTCCACGCCCGTAGACAGGCCGCTCATGGAGCGTGACATCGAGCAACAGGTTCACGACTCCGAACGTCAGCGCAAGTAGTTTACAGCTCCTCTTCCCCCTCGCCCTCATCCCCGTCCCCGACCTCTTCCCCCTCGCCGAGATCGAGATCCCAACCGTCATCACCCTCTTCGTCAGCATCCTCTCCAACAGCGAACAGGCGGCTCCGCAAACTTCCTGAACCGTTCCGCGACTCGCAAAACAGGCAGTCGAACTCCCCGCAGGTCAGGCAATCCGTCGCGGAGAAATCCGCTGCGTCCACCTCGCCGTCCAACACCAACGGACAGGTCCGCGCCAGCGGGCCGACAAAGGTCGGCTTTTTCACAGAGGCCGGCATGTCAAGAACCAACGCCTCATCTCGCCGAACCTGCGGAGCCAGAGGTTTGGCCGTTGCCGGCTTTTTCTGTGCCGCCGTAACAGGTTTGGCCGTTGCCGGCTTTTTCGGCGCTGCCGCAGCAGGTTTCGACACGGCGGGCGCCGCCTTCTTCACGCGTGCCCCAGTTGCCACAGGCTTCTTGATGCTTTTTTTCACTGTCATCTTTCACTCCTTCATCTTCGACGACCACAGCCGCAACACAATTTCCCTTGAGCCTTCAGGCAGTTAGTGTACTGCA
>CAZXVN010000601.1:0-3323 GCA_964643945.1 uncultured Lentisphaeraceae bacterium
ATTGGATAAAACGCTATTCGGTATGAGATGCCAGATTTCCCATCAGCATCGATTCGCCTTGGTGCAACGGCCGTATCAATTGAACACAGCAATATTGTAACCTTTTCCATTTCCACAACCAACTTGTCTTTCTTTCGCGTCGAACACAATGATTGCTTGTCCAATTTCACATGGACAAGTATGGGACAGTATAGCGTGACAGGGGCGACAACAACGGTCTCCGATACCAACACCGTGCCGCAACGCTTCTACCGAGCCGTTGCCCCTTAAACTTAATGTGTTGGACGGAGCCGCGCATCTGGCCAAGACCATGATAAGGCGGAACCATGACGAACTCGTATGAACACGGGAAGGTGACTGATATGAAACAGGCCAGGCTGGCAAAGCGGATGTTGGGCATTGTGGCCTTTGGCCTTTTCATGTCCGGTGTCACCGTGTGGCCTGCCGTGCCCGAGCTCAAGGCCGCGGTAAGTCTCGTCTGGGGTGCCGCCGAACCCTCGGGCGTGTTGCACGGCTTTGTCCTGAAGGCGATTGAGGGACTTGAGAACGTCACCGCAGAGTACCCGTTCATGTTATACGCGCATGACTGGTTGGCTTTCGCCCACATTGTGCTGGCGATCCTTTTTGCCGGGGCGATGCGCGACCCCGTCCGCAATGTCTGGATCGTGCAGTGCGGGTTGATCATGTGCGCGCTCGTGCCGGTGCTGGCGGGAGTCTGCATCCCCATACGGGGCCTGCCCCTGTGCTGGTTCTGGTTCGATTTCGCCTTTGCGCCAGCCGCGGCGTTGCCCCTGTGGCTTGCCCTGCGCGATATCCGGCGGGTCGAAGCGGGGCCGGATACTTTATAAATGAGGAATGGTGGTCGCTGACGCTCACAGGACAGAATATGACGAATGCCGGAATCCAGATTGCACAGGAATCGACGGTTCACTTGGCGCGGGTGTTCGACCCCCACGCCGTCATCATTGAATTCGGATGGCCGGTCAATTCCTTCGGTCTGTACCTTAACATCGGCATTGTCGCTCGCCGCCGATGCACTCGAACGACAGCAATTCGCCGTGGACGGCGTCGTGCGAGAGGCGCTGCTCTACACGCCGGCCAAGGCGAAGACCGAACCCTCACCGCTGGTCTTCGCATTCCACGGGCACGGCGGGAACATGAACGCCGCCGCACGCATGTATCACATCCACACGCTCTGGCCCGACGCCATCGTCATCTATCCGCAGGGGCTGAACACGCCGGGGCAGCTCACAGACCCGGAGGGAAAAAAGCCCGGCTGGCAGGGCGCCGCGGGTCTGCAGGGCGACCGCGACCTGAAGTTCTTCGACGCGATGTTCGCCTCGCTTGAGGCGAACTATATAGTGAACCCGAAGCGCGTCTACTCGACCGGACACTCGAACGGCGGCGGCTTCACCTACCTGCTGTGGGCGGAGCGCGGGGATAAGTTCGCGGCGTTCGGCCCTTCCGCGGCGGCAGCGCGGCGCGTGAAGGCTGGGCTGAAACCAAAGCCCATGATCCACATCGCGGGGGAAAATGATCCGCTCGCGAAGTTCGAGTGGCAGAGGCTCACCCTGGACATCGTGCGAAAGCACAACCAATGCGGCGAGGGCTCACCGTGGGAGGGCGAGGCCGGCTGCACGCTCTACCCGTCGAAAATCGGCGCGCCCGTCGTGACGTTCATCCATTCCGGTACGCACAATTATCCCGGCGAGGCGCCGGCGCTCATCGTGAAGTTCTTCAAGCAACACACGCTGCCGTGAGCCACCGGCACAGGGACGCCCCTTGCCGGGGACGTGTTCAAACCGCCTGTTTAAGAGGCAACGCCTTGGCGCATAAAAACATGGTGGGCGCTTGACGGGACATGTGGGACGTGTCAAACTTCCAGACAAACATGGGCGGGATCGTGAAACGTGCTGGTTACCTTGGTTTTGCGATTGGACGGCGATATCATGTTCTGTGCGGAAGAAATGATGAGACAATGGCCACCAATCCTGACGCCCATCGGCGGCTTTGCGGTCGTGTTCGTTGTCGCGAGCATTCTACTCATCGCTCCGTGCGGTCCGGGATGCGAATGGCCAGTTTTCGCCGCCACACTGCTCTACTCGCTTTTTGTCATAGCCTTCAGATTCAAGGTGCCGCCGTCACGGTACACGGCGCTGGTGCTGGCAGTTATATCGATCATCTTTCTTTGCGAGCGCAGGTACACCCAGCACCAATTCAGGAGCAAACTTGAGGCACGAGTGAAGGCGCTGCGCGCTCACCTTGTTGAGATGGGAAAGAAGATGGACGCGACCACAGAACAACAGGGTGGTGGGTATTCGCCGCCCGCTGCACGGCCGGCTCAACCCACACCATGAACATTCGCCCGGAGATGATGAAGGATTCACGCACATGCAGGATGGGAGTAGTCAGTGCCATTGCGGCACTGACGCCTGCCGCATCCCTACTGCCTCGCCTGCCACAGTGGGTGGAGTTCGCAAGACTGTGGGGACCGCTGCTTGCAGTGGTTCTTGGAATCCTGACGCTCATCCGAATCAGAGTCTCGGAGGGCACCCTCCACGGACGTGGCTGGGCGTGGATCGGGACCATACTCGGAGCAGGGCAGTTGCTGTTCTGGTTTGGTCTCCTTGCCTTCTTTTTCAGCGGAGGAGACGGGATTGCGAAATGATCAAGACAGAAGAAACAGCGGCGATGGGACAGGGACGCCCCTTGCGGAGCGCCCCTCCCGCACCAGTGATCTTACGGATCGCGTAGTTAGCGGTGCGGCTGCCATTGACAGAATGAGCCGGAGGGATGACTCACATCACCGGCTCGAATGACTGGGCCAGGTCTTCCCTGCGTTGGCGTATGAGCCCCATGTCCGCCGCCTTCACCAGCGCGCACAGCGCCAGGAGCCCGCCCAGCACAGGGGGATCTGGCATAGCAGGTACGCAACGACGCAACCCAGCGCCATGGTCTCGCAGAATCTGCGGTGCGACCGCAGGAACCTCAGGATACACTCGCATAGCCGCCTGGCCCTGCGCCAGAACATGAACAGCTCCGCCTTGCAGCGGGCGGGGATATTCAGTTTGCGTATACTTTTGATGATTGTGTGCGCACTCATTTCTTAGACTTTCGTGTTGGGGCTGCGGTGTACCTGCACGCCCGCTTTTCTTTATAGGCCCTGATCCCGCCCTGCCACGCTGATTCACGCACGCAATCGGCGAGCACGGTGTCGCCCAGGCTCTCACGCATCTTCATGCCGATCTCACGCTTTCGCTGGCAGAACCTTGCCGGGCTGACGTTGAAACTCAGGCCCATCTCCGTGCCCGGGATCCCGAACG
>CAZXVN010000602.1:0-7571 GCA_964643945.1 uncultured Lentisphaeraceae bacterium
TATGTCCGAAGCGCGATGTGCTACGATATTTGGTGTGGCTAGAGGTAACAGGTGGTTACAGTGCCGAAAATGACTGTAACCAAACTGTAACCAAAAATGAGGTTTGAACAGGGCAAAACTGGGGAACGCAACGAAACGCCCGAAAACAGGCGATAAGGCCGTAAAACGAAAAAACCCCAATAAAACATGGGGTTTTAAGATGGTGGTGGGGCTTGGATTCGAACCAAGGAAGGCGTTTGCCAGCAGATTTACAGTCTGCCCCGTTTGACCGCTTCGGTACCCCACCGTGTCAAAGACGCGCAAAATATGGCAAAATACACGGAGGATGTCAACGGCGGAGTCTGTTTTTTTGTTTCCTCGTTGACGGGTGGGAGTGTTTTCTGATATTTTATTCATTCACTTTTGACCTGAGCGGCTGGGCTGCGGATATGCGAAGGGCCGGCCGAAGGTTACGAGAGGGGGTGACTAGCGTGATACAACTCCGATTGAAAAAGGGCGAGTCTGTCGAGCGTGCGCTCAAGCGCCTGAAGAAGGTCATGGACAAGGAAGGGTTACTCAAGCAGCTCCGTAATAACCGTTATTACGAGAAGCCTTGCGAGAAGGCTCGCCATAAATCGGCACGCGCCCGTGTTCGCAACAACTCTCGTCGCGGCATGCGCGAGATGATGTAAGCGACGCGGTTCACTCAAGGGAAAGGGCTCTCCGGGAAACCGGAGGGCTTTTTTATTGGGCGACACAAAGAAGACGAAGTCAGGCGCGGGGTGTTAGACCTGTCGCGCGGGGCAGTAGGTGGCGATGGGACAGCCCGTACAACGCGGGTTGCGCGGGGCGCAACGCGTTTGGCCAAAAGAGACCAGATAGGAGTTCCAGGTCTTCCAGTAGCGGAGCGGCAGGAGTTTGCGTAGCGCCATCTCGGTTTCATAGGGCGTTTGGGTGTGAACGAGGCCGAGACGGTTGGTGATGCGGTGGACGTGGACATCCACGCAGATGGCGGGCTTGTCGAAACCGAGTGCTACGACGAGGTTGGCGGTTTTACGTCCGACGCCCGGAAGCTCGCAGAGCGCCTCTACGGTGTTGGGGAGGATGCCTCCGAACATCGCCTCCAACACGTCGGGCAGTTCTTTCAGGTGGCGGGCTTTGTCGCGGTAGAAGCCGACCGGATAGATGAGCTGCTCCAATTCCGCCAAAGGAATGCGGCGCAGGTCGGCAGAGGTCGTGACCTGCTTAAACAGGCGCTCGCAGGCTGCGGCGGTGCAGGCGTCTTGGGTGCGCGCGCTGAGAATGGTGCCGAGCAAAACGCGGAAGGGGTCTCGCGTTTGGATGGCCACGAGGTCGACGACCGGCGACTTGACGCTGTGAAAGGCAGTCTTGAGCAACCGGTTGACGGCGGGGATGTCGCGGGGGATCATAAGAAATCATGAGTTGGGAATCAGAGTCAAAGACATTAAGACATAATAGAGGGGCAGAGGGAAAGTCGAAAAGGAAAAATGGGTGTGTGTCAAGAAAGTGACATGATTTCGGGTCAGGCTGCTTTTTCACTCCGTGAGCGGTTCCGGTGCGTGTTCCAGTACTGTCGCACGGGGTTCCACCTTTACAAGCCAAACAAGAACGTGTAATTTATTTTTCTAATCTGAAATTGTCTTAGCGCTCAATGGGGTGCGAGAGGGACGGATGAAGAAGACCTGTGCGATGACGGTTCTGCGGATGTTGCTGGGGTGGCATCTTCTGTATGAGGGGCTCTACAAGCTGGTGCAGCCAGGCGGGTGGTCGGCCGAAGGTTACTTGCGCACGAGCCAGTGGTTCGCGGCACCGCTCTTTCACAAGATGGCGGCGACGCCGTGGCTGCTGAAGACGGTCGATCTGATGAACGTGTGGGGGCTGACGCTGGCCGGCCTCGCCTTGATCCTCGGCGTGCTGGTGCGGCCTGCCGCCTTTTCCGGAGCGGTGCTGTTGCTGTTCTACTATGTTGCTCAGCCACCGTTTCTGGCACTCTCGGCGGACGGGCACTTCCTTTGGATCGATCGCAACATGGTGGAGGTTGCGGCGCTGCTGGCGGTGATGCTGATGCCTTCTTACAGCCTCGGCAGCTACATCGTTGCGTTGCCGCGAAAGCTGTTCAAGCGCCGACTGAAGAAGGAGAAGGAAGAGGACGCGGCGTTCAAGGTCGCGTCGCCCGAGCGGCGCGAACTGTTGCTGAGCCTCAGTGCTCTGCCGGTGATTGGCGCGTTCGGCTACGCCTTCTTTCGCAAACACGGCCCGGTCTGGGAGCGCAGGAATCTGGAAGCGAAGCCGGATGCGGTGACCAGCGCCACAGTCAAGTCGTTCGATTTCTCAGAACTGAAGGACCTCAAGAAGCCGCTCGACACGTACGGGCAGATCGGCAACCTGAAACTCAGCCGCATGTTTCTGGGCGGGAACCTGATTGGCGGCTGGGCACATGCACGCGATCTGATTTATGTCGACAAGCTGGTCAAGGCCTATCACAGTGACTGGCGGGTCTTCCGCACCTTCCACCTGGCCGAACAGTGTGGAATGAACGCCATCCTGACTAATCCGAGCTTGGGGCGGGTGATCAACGACTACTGGAAAAAAGAGGGCGGCAAGATCCAGTTTATCTCGGACTGCGGTCACAGCGACGGTCCGATGGAGGGGATCCGCCGTTCGTTGGAAGGCGGGGCGCATTCGTGTTACATTCAGGGCGAGATTTCCGACCGCTATGTGCGTGACGGCAAATTCAAGGAGCTGGAGGAGTCGCTGGCCTTTATCCGCAAGCAGGGGCAGTCCGCTGGCATCGGTGCGCACAAGCTGGAAACGGTGAAGGGCTGTGTGGAGCACGGGATCATTCCGGACTACTGGGTGAAGACGATCCACCGCACCGATTATTGGTCGGCGCGTCTGGAAGGCCCGCGCCACGACAACATCTGGTGCGAGAGTCCCGATGAGACCACGGCGTATATGCAGACGCTGGAGCAGCCGTGGATCGGGTTTAAGGTTCTGGCGGCCGGGGCGATCCAGCCGCAGGCCGGGTTCCCGTTCGCCTTCGAGAGCGGGGCAGATTTCATCTGCGTAGGCATGTACGATTTTCAGCTTGTCGATAACGTCAACCTGGTCAACACGGTGTTGAACGGGAGGATCGACCGCAAACGCCCGTGGCGCGCGTAAAATTCCTGCTCCACAGAGGCGGGGCGTTTCGTGTATCCTTGTCCCGCAAACAAGCAGCGTAAGGAGTCTATGAAGAAAAGCATCGTGGTTGGTTCTGTGCTGAGTCTGTTGGTGTGTGGGGGCTGTTTCAAGTATCGCGAGGCACCGCACCGTCCGGTGACCGTCACGACACTGGCTGAGGCCGTTGCCAAGAAGGACACGGTCGAGCGGGTGAACCTTTCCGATCAGGTGATCGGCGTGTTGCCTCAGGAACTGGCCTCGATGCCCAAGCTGTCCATTCTGTTGCTCCGCAAGAGTACGGGGATCTCCTCGCTGGCGGTGCTGCCGTCGCTGAAGGCGCTCAAGACGCTGGATCTGTCGTCGGCTAACGTGTCAGACGTGCCAGCAGAGGTGTTCGCGCTGGAGGGTCTTGAGCAGCTCTATCTCGTGGACAACGGCATCGCCACGCTTGCGCCGGGCATTGGCGGCATGAAGAGCCTGACCTATCTCAACCTTGACCGCAATCAGTTAGCGACGTTGCCCGCGACGCTGGGTGACGTCACCGGGCTACGCTGGTTGCGTCTGAACGAGAATAAGCTGACGGCTCTGCCGCCCGAGCTTGCCAAACTGGTGGAGCTGCAGAATATCTACTTGCGGCAGAACCAGCTCACGGGGGTGCCAGAGTGCCTGAAGGGCTTGGCACTTCTGGAGAACATCAGCCTGAGCGGCAATCAGATCGCGGAGATCCCTCAGTGGATGACCGGACTGCCGAAGTTGCGCGCACTGGATCTCGATGGCTGTCCGGTCGCGAAGTTGCCTGAAAAACTGGACGGCTGGAAAACCCTTCAGGTATTGTCGCTTGTCCGTTGTTCCATCTCCGATGCCGAGAAGACCCGTCTCCGCGCGGCCTTGCCCAAAGTCCATATCGCGTTCTGACGAGACGACGGGAATGAGACAAAGGGGGACAGAGGACTGGGGCGACTGGCGCTGGCAGGTGCGTCATGCGGTGACGGAGATGTCTCCCGAGTTGCGTGCGTACGGCCTGTCCGCGCAGGCCTGTGAACGTGTCCACCGTTGCTATCCCCTAAAGCTTACGCCCTATGTGCTGGCCCAGCTCAGCCGCGACAATCCCGATGATCCGCTGAACCGTCTCGCGCTGCCGTCCAGGGGGGAACTGGTGTCTGAGCCGGGCATGGTTGCCGACCCCTTCTCTGAGAAAGGCCGTGCAGCGTGTTGTTACGGGCTCAAGCAGCGTTTCCCTGATCGTGTGCTGGTGATGGCGCACGACCAGTGCGCGATGGCGTGCCGCCACTGCACGCGCAAAGGGTTGCTCACAGGCGCCGAGGTGGTGCGTACGTCTGGGCAACGTGCGGCCGCTGTGGCCTGGGTGAAGGCGCATCCCGAGGTTCGCGAGGTGGTGCTTTCCGGAGGCGATCCGCTGTTGCTTTCCGATGTCCGGATACTGGCGCTCGTTCGCGCGTTCGCGCGGTTGCCGCAGATCGACGCGGTGCGTATCGGCACGCGCGTGCCGGTGGCATTGCCGATGCGTATCACTCCGGAGCTGGCAGCGGAATTGGGCGCCTTCAAAAACGTGTGGGTGAATACGCAGTTCAACCATGCACGCGAAATCACGTCCGAAGCGGCAACCGCGTGCGCGCGGCTGGTGGATGCCGGGATTCCGGTCTCGAACCAGAGCGTCTTGCTCAAAGGCGTCAACGATTCGGTCGGGGCGCTCTTCGACCTGTGTACAGGGTTGCAGCGTGTCCGGGTGCGTCCGTATTATGTTTTCATGTGTGACCCCGTCGCAGGGATCGCACACTTCCGTGTGCCGTTGCGCCAAGCGCGCAGGCTCGAACGCGAATTGGCCGTGCGCGTCGGGGGACTGGCCCTGCCGCGCTTCGTGATGGACATTCCCGGCTCGTTGCGCAAAATCCCGATTTGAACGCCAACTCCGTCAAGCAGCTCACCCCCTGCTTCAATCGCAGCGGGGGATTGCGTGGGGCCGCCATTTTTCGGTATAATACGGCGCTATGCGAATTTCGGGCGGAGAGTTGGGTGGCCGGAAACTGAAGGTTCCGCCGGGCGACACGGTGCGGCCCACGCAGGACCGGGTGCGGGAGGCGCTGTTCTCGATGCTGATGAACGTGATCCCCGACGCCGTGTTCATTGACCTCTTCGCCGGGTCAGGGTCCGTGGGGCTGGAGGCTTACAGCCGAGGTGCCCGCAGTGTGATCTGGGTGGAGAAAGAGCCCCGCCACGTCGCCTTGCTGAAAGAGAATGTCGCGGTGCTCACCCCGGGAAAAGGCGAGGTGGTGTGCTGCGAGGTGGTGCGTTGGCTCAAAGGGCAGGGACGCCAGCGGCAGGCCGATGTCGCGTTCGCGGATCCGCCTTATGCGGCCGGACACGAGCAGGGGTTCGCAGAGATGATGGTGATGCTGGCTGAAAATCAGGTGTTGCGGTCTGGAGGGATTTTTGTGGCGGAGATGCCGGAGTCCCGCCCGGTCGAGGAGGTGACCGGGTGGACGCTGTTGCGCGACCGCACGTATGGACATACGCGGCTGGCGGTGTACAAGCGGGAGAGCGGGAGAGGTGTCTCGCAATAACCCTCTCCTCCAGAGTTCCAAAAGCAAAGAGGTTTTTATGGAAAGAATTGCGGTCTATCCGGGAACATTCGACCCGTTGACGCTGGGGCATTTTGATCTGCTACAGCGCAGCGCGGCGTTGTTTGACAAGGTGATTGTGGTGGTGGCAGGCGTGTCGACAAAGGCGACGGGCATGTTCGAGCTGCATACGCGCATGGCCATGATTTGCGAGAGCGTGGCCGAAGCGGGCATGACGAATGTCGAGATCGACCGGCTGGATTGTCTTTTGGTGGAGTACTGCCGTCGTCGCAAGGTGGGGGTGGTGGTGCGCGGGTTGCGTGTGTATTCTGATTTCGAGTATGAGTTTCAGATGGCGCTGACCAACCGCAAACTCGCAGCGGAGATTGAAACCTTGTTCATGATGCCGAACGAGAACTACAGCTATGTGACGGCCAGCACGATCCGTGAGATCGCGCGGTATGGGGGGGACACGAGTTCGTTTGTGCCCCGTCCGGTTCAAAAGTACATCGATGCGCAGTTGCACAGTCAACCGGAGCAGCAGGCCCGGGCGGGAGGAAGCGTTGGAAACACCGGGGCGTTTGATCGTTGATGTCGCGCGTCTCAACAAGGGCGCCGAGTGGTACAAGGGCGAGACCGGACCGGACCTGTTGGGTCTCGGCGACAGTGAGTTTGTGACGCCGCTTGGCGGGATGGTGTATGCGCTGAAGATCGAGCGTATCGGGACGGAACTGCTGGTGCGTGGCGAGGTGCGGCAGCGGTTGCGTTGCGTGTGTTCGCGATGTGCGGACACGTTCGAGACCGAGGCAGCGGATTTGGAGTTTGTCTGGTCGGAAGAAATAAATGAAACGACCGACTTCCTGGACTTGACCGGAGAACTCCGGGAAGCTATCATACTCGCCCTTCCCGGTTATCCGGTTTGTCGCGCGACGTGCTGCGGGTTGTGCATGGCATGTGGGGCGAATCTGAACACGGGCACATGCATGTGTCGTGAGACGGGCAAGGATACCCGGTGGACAGCGCTGGACGCGCTGGAGTGAATTTAAAAGCGTCGCGATACACACGTTGACACGATGCAGAGTTAAGGAGAGAAAGAAGATGGCCGTACCAAAACGGAAAAAGTCGAAGATGAGAATTCGTCAGCGCAAGGCGCACATCACGGCGAAAATCGCTCAGGTGCAGGTTTGTCCGAGCTGCGGAGCCATGCAGCAGACGCACCGCGTGTGCCCGTCCTGCGGGATGTACAGGGGTCGTAAGATCCTGACCGTTGATGCGTAGACGCCGGTGTCGTCATGTCAAGCGTGCCCGAGGCGTGTCGCTTCCGTGCGGTCAGTGGAGGGTCGGCATTCAGAAAGGTTTCCGCTGTAGGCGGGAACCTTTTGCTTGATTGAAAAGCCTGGGGATCGCCTGCCTGAGGGTGTGTGGACAGAGCGAGGATTTCTCACGATGCGAATTGCCCTTGATATGATGGGAGGTGACCATGCGCCGCACGAGATCGTGCATGGCGCGGTCGAGGCATCCATCAAATTAAAAGACATCGCCTGTATCCTGATGGTCGGTGATGAGGCGGCGATACGGGCCGAATTGGTCAAGTATCCCAAGGCCGACCAGAGTCGTCTCAAGATTGTTCACGCTCCGGAATTGATCGGTATGGACGAGTCGCCGGTGACGGCGATCCGCAAGAAGAAACTGTGCTCGATCAACATCTGCATGGATTTGCTCAAGAACAAGGAAGTTGACGCGATGGTGTCGGCTGGCAATTCCGGGGCGGTGGCGGCGGCGGCGGTATTCAGTCTGGGGCGGATCCCGGGCGTGATTCGTCCGGCGATC
>CAZXVN010000603.1:0-3535 GCA_964643945.1 uncultured Lentisphaeraceae bacterium
CCTTGTTTTCATGATGGCACTCCTTATGGGCGCGGCCTTTCATGACCGCGTTTCAATTCCGTTCACTTCGCACCGATCTCATACGCGGCCAGACCTTTGCCGCGCCGCAGATACAACACTCCGTCTGCAACCACCGGCGAGGACCAGTGCGGCCCGTTGCCGTATTCGATCTTAAACGATGAAACCACGGAACACGCGTCTGCATCGGCCTTCACCAGCATGACCGTCCCGCCGTCATCGTCGTACGTGATGAGGCCGACCGGCGTGATACAGAACGAGGTCTTCTTCGCTCCCGGCACCGCATAGACCTCCTTGCCTTTTTCAGGGTCGAAGCAGGCGAGCTTGCCGCCGCCCGAAGAAAAGATGCGCCCCTTGTAGAACGACACGCCTTGGAAATGGTTGTCCCAGCCCTTGTCAGACCACGCGAGCTTGGCCGTGCCGCCCGAGATTTCGAGAATCTCAGCCCCGTAGCCGTATCCCGACGAGATGAAGAGGCGGTCTTTGCCGCACAACACCGGCGTGTTCGGATGCACCGCATGCTTGTTGCGGTGAGGATGCTGCCACAGCGGGGTGCCTTTCTCGGCGTCGACACCCACCACATGATCCTCCAGCATCGTGACCACCTGCCGCTTTCCGTTGATCGTCAGCAGCGCGGGCGAGCAATAGGCGCTGCGCTCTCCCAGCCCCGTGCTCTGCCAGACTTTGTCGCCCGTCTTGGCGTCGAGCGCCACGACCGCCGCATCAGGCCCGCCGGGCTGACAGATCACCTTGCCGTCATAGATCAGGGGGTTTTCCGCTATCCCCCAGGTGATATTACGCCCGCCGAACTTGGCATGCGAGTCGACAGCCCAGACCTCTTTGCCGTCTTTCGCATTGATCGCCACGACACGCCCTAAACCGCTGATCAGATAGATGCGTCCGTCAACCACGGTCGGCGAGGTGCGTGCAAACTCGAAACTGGCCGCCCACTCCGGACCGTACTTGGTTTGCCAAACAATCTTGCCCGTCTTGGCTTCCAGCGCGAAAAGAATCCCTTCGCGGTTCTGTTTTTCACCCGTGTTGCCGGTGATATAAACCGTCCCGCCGACCACCACCGGCTCGGAATACCCTTCGCCCGTCAACTCGATCTGCCACGCCTGCTTGGGCCCGCCCTCCGGCCAGCTTGCCAGCAGCTTCTCGCCCGCCACAATCAAATCCCGGCTGCTGCCGCGCCATTGCGTCCAGTCACCCGCACCTGCGCACATCACTACGCAACCCACCCCAACGACTGATCCCCAAACACCTCGCATAAGCGCTCCTTGTTACACATTGAGAAACACAAAGTGGATACGCAGGTAAGTTTAATGAATCTTTGTGCGGATACCAAGTCGAATGTGTGGCCGAATTTCGTTGCACGAATTTCGTTGTTTACGCACCCTGTCGGCGTGTCATAAGATAAACAGGTCATGTTGGTCGTTCCCCACAACCCCCTCTGGTTTTGCGCGGCATGCTTCGCGCTGAGTGTCAACGCCGTTCCCCTCGACGGCCTCATCCGGATTGTTCCGTTTGCGCCTCCCGCTATCAGCCTGACTCCGGAGGGTCTGACGCGCGTCACAGTGTCCGCATGCGAACCTGATGTGCAAACCGGCTGTCCCGTGCTTCCCGTAGCAGGGGTTTCGTTCGACATCCCCGCCGGTTTTGAGGTCGCCGCTGTCCGCGTGACTCCCGGGGAGACCCATGAATACGCACTTGCCGCCCCTGTCGAGTGGGGGCTGCCACCCACACAGCCCGGCGAGGCCCTTCCCGCCGTCCCTTCTGATCCCGCGATCTATCAGGCGTCCACGCCCTATCCCGATTACACTCGCCCCGTCTGGCGCACCGACCCCCTGCGCGAAACCACCTTGCTCTCGGTACAGGTTCATCCCGTTCGTTTCGACCCTGCCCGCACGGTATTACTTGCCGCAGCGTCCGTAACGGTCTCGGTCGACCTTCGTCCCCTATCGCCGCCGGTCACCCCCGCTTCTCACCGTGACACGCTCGCCACGCCGCTCGCAGTCTCACCGCTCGATTCCGGCGACCCTCACACCTATGTGGTCGTCTCGACCTCGAACCTGATCTACAACGCACCCGCGCCTTGGAATTTCGACGCGCTTTGCGAAACCCGCGCCCGCGCCGGCTTCACGCCCGCACAGGTCACCACCGAGTGGATTTACAGTCACTACGCCGGCACAAACCAGGCCGCGAAAATCCGCGCCTTCGTGCAGGACGCCTGCCAGCAGTGGGGGTTAAGATACCTGCTGATCGGAGGAACCTTCGACCTCGTTCCCGTTCAGAAACTCTACGTCTCATTTTACGATTCCACCACCTTGCGTACCGCCGACATCCCCGCCGACGCCATCTACTACGGCTGTATGGACGGTTCCTACGATGGCAACGGCAACGGCCGTTATGGCGAAGTACACGATGGCGCGAATGGCGGCGACGTGGATCTGACCGCCGAAGTCATGGTCGGACGCTTCCCCGTAACGAACGCTGTCGAGCTCGCCCACATGGTCCGCAAGACGCTGCGTTACGAAAGCGCCACTGCCCAAGACCTCGCGCCCAACGCTCTGGTCGCCGAGAAGATGGACCTGGGCACGGTGGTCTATGGCACAGGCTTCATGGAGGAGATCCGCTTGGGCAGCAACGCATACGGGCTGAACTCACTCGGCTTCGAATCCTCGACATACGCGGCGGCGTTCGATACTGACCAGACCCTATACGACTCCGACACCTACAACTGGAACGCCGCAGATGCACTCGCCTTCCTTAACCAGAACTTGCAGACCGTCAACCACATCGGCCACGGCGCCACCAAATATTGCATGAAGATCGCAATCAACCTGTCGGCGAACCAGGCCGCGCTTCAGGCCTTCACGAATGACATGCCCTATTTTATCTACTCGCAAGCATGCGGCGCCGGCGGGTTCGACACACCCGACTGTTTCGCCGAACAGGTGGTCACCGTCAGCCACGCCGCCTGCTCGGCCATCATGAACGCACGTGACGGCTGGGTATACCGAAACGCTGTCGGCGGCTATTCGCACCGCTTCCACCGCTGTTTCTGGGACGCGGCCTTGCGTGGCAATGCCACACGCTTCGGCGAAATCAATGAGCAGTCCCGCCGCATGAGCCTCCATCTGCTCAGTTCATCCGCCGCCACCTACTGGCGCTGGGTCTACTATGAACTCAACCTTTTCGGAGATCCCGCGACGCCTTTCGCCGCCGCCGTCAACACGGCACCCCCCGTGATTGCCCACACGCCGCTCATCAACACGTACGACACGCAATCTCTCTACCGTGTCACCTGCACCGTCGAACCCATCGGCATCTATGACCCTGACGCGGTCACCCTCGTATGGCAAAAAGACCGCGAACCCGACATCCTCCGCACCCAAGTGATGACGCGAGTCGAAGGCAACCTCCACGAAGGTTTTATCGCGCCGCAGCCGGTGGACACGCGCGTCGCCTACACCCTCTATGCCCGCAACCACGCCGGCTACGAAACCCGCTGGCC
>CAZXVN010000604.1:0-13000 GCA_964643945.1 uncultured Lentisphaeraceae bacterium
GGCATGCGTTTCCAACAGATGATCGAGCAGACCGCCTTCCTGAATGCCGGAGAACAGGGCCAGACCGCTCCGGCCCAACGGGCCACCGACTTCGTCCTGGGCAAGACTTCCCCCGACCTGCCGACGACTTCGTATCTTCCCGGCGTTGTCTCCTCGCCCCTACACCTGTGGCTGCCGGCCTTGATTGGCAAACGCCTACAAGAAGGGCTCAAGGCCTTCGACCAAAAAATGCGCGGCTTTCTGACCCGCGAGGCCGTTCTGGTCGGCGTGGAGTCGCGCACATCCTCGCCTGTCCGCATCCCGCGCGACCGCGCGACGTTCCAACATGTACAGCTCAAAGGCCTCTTTCCCTGCGGCGAAGGTGCAGGCTATGCTGGCGGCATTCTCTCCTCCGCCATCGACGGAGAAAACAGCGCCACCGCTGTAGCGGCCTGGCTAAACACGTCTATCTCTCATTAGGAGCACGCCGATGAAACCGAGCAAGACACCCATGGATGACGCCAAACGGGCACAAATCCGGGACGAGTTGCACCGCGATATTGCCACTCGGCAAGACAGTTACCGAGAAAAGGCGCTCCGCGTTCTTCCGCATATCTGCGCCAGTTGCGCCCGGGAATTCGAAGGCAAGCGGTTACGTGAACTAACCGTCCACCACAAAGATCACAATCATCACAACAATCCGCCGGACGGCAGCAACTGGGAGTTGCTCTGCCTCTACTGTCACGACCACGAACACGAGAAAAATCTGATCGCCGGTCATTACGAAGGTGCACGGGCGAAGAAAGAGACGCTCGCACCTTCAATCTTCTCGCAATTCGCCGCGCTCGATACGCTTCTGCCTTCCGAGACCGGTCACTCCGGCGCGACGCAGCCGCACTGAAAACGGGCGGCCGCATGCGGTGCGGCCACCGGTTACATCACACACACCGGCTTAAAGCCCTTGCCCGCAGCACTTCTTGTACTTCTTTCCGCTGCCGCACGGGCACGGATCGTTACGGCCGAGATTACGCAAATCAGCGGACGGGGTGTTGCGACGAGCCACAGGCACACGATCGGCCTTCTCCATCGCCTGTAACATCGCATCGAAACCAGCCACGGCGGATTGCGGCACGTCAGCCGAAAGCTGCCGCCGGTTTGTCTCTTCAGCCTCCACATGCGGTTGTTCGCCGCCTGCCAACATATTTATGTCGTTGTGAATGGTCTGCACGCGGGTGCCGGATACCGACATCATGCGCTGGAAGTTCTGCATCGTGGTGGCACGGAATACCGATGTCGCGACCTCAGTCTTGATGTGCGTCATCAGCTCTTCGAACATGCTAAACGCCTCGCGCTTGTACTCCACCAGCGGATCGCGCTGGCCGTATGCACGCAGGTTCACGCCATGCCGCAGTTCGTCCATCGCCCGCAAATAGTCCTGCCACTGTTGGTCAATGCAATTAAGAAAGACCGAGCGTTCCATGATTGGCAACACCTGCGGGTTTTCCATGGAGCACTTGAGTTCATACGCCTCAGCCACACGTCCGTAAATCAACTCGGCGGCTTTCTCGGGTTCTCCCTTGAACGGCGCGATCTCCTCCAAACGAACCGCAACGGGGAATGTGTCGCAGGCCCACTCCACCAACTCATGCGGCTCCGCGTCCTTCGCGGAGGCAAGAAACTTCTCGGCTTGCGTCAGGATGAGATCGTTAAACACATCCAGAATGCGTTCGTGTGCGCTTGTGGACAACAGCACCTCGCCACGCAGGTCGTAAACGACGGTGCGCTGTTTGTTCATCACGTCGTCGTATTCCAGCGTGCGTTTACGGATCGCGAAGTTCTGTTGCTCCACCCGGCGTTGCGCGGTCTCCACCGAGCGGTTGAGCCACTTGTGCTCCAGCGCCTCGCCCTCTTGCATGCCTAAGCGCGTCATGATTCCCGAGATGCGGTCCGAACCGAAAAGCCGCATGAGGCTGTCTTCGAGCGAAATGTAGAACTGCGAGGAGCCAGGGTCACCCTGACGTGCACAACGTCCGCGTAACTGGCGGTCAATACGACGCGACTCGTGACGCTCTGAACCGACCACATGCAATCCGCATGGTTTCTCAATCAGCAGTTCCCTCCACGTTTTCGGCCCGTTGTCGTATTTCGCATCAAGCAGAATCTGCGATTTGATTGACGAACTGGGCACCCACACCACGCCCTCTCCAAGTTTAATATCGGTGCCGCGCCCGGCCATGTTGGTCGCGATCGTCACCGCGCCCGGCTGGCCGGCCAGCGACACAATTTCGGCCTCGCGTGCATGGTTTTTGGCATTCAGCACATTGTGCGGGATTTTGGCCATGCGCAACATGCGGCTGATCACTTCGGAGGTGTCGACCGTCACCGTGCCGAGCAACACGGGTTGCCCACGTTGGTGGCGGGCCTCAACCTCCGTAATGATTGCCTTGTACTTCTCGCGCTGCGATTTGTAGATCTGATCGTTGCCGTCCACGCGGCGCACCGGACGATTCGTGGGAATCACCATCACATCGAGCTTATAAATGTCATGGAACTCCGAGGCTTCGGTTTCGGCCGTACCCGTCATGCCCGCGAGCTTCTTGTAGAGCCGGAAATAGTTCTGGATCGTGATGGTTGCCAGCGTCTGGGTCTCACGCTCGATCTCCACGCCCTCTTTGGCCTCGACGGCCTGGTGCAGGCCGTCGCTCCAGCGCCGTCCGGGCAGAATGCGCCCCGTGAATTCGTCAACGATGTAGACGTGGTTCTCCTGCACCACATAGTCCACGTCCTTCTCATACAGGCAATAGGCGCGCAGCAATTGATCGACGTTATGGACGCGCTCGCTGCGAACGACAAAGTTGGCTTGGATCTGCTGGCGCCTCGCGTTCCGTTCCTCAACGCTCAACGAAGCGTCACCATCGAGCGCCGAAAGGGCGGAAACGAGATCCGGCATCACGAACATTTCAGGATCGGAGGGCGAAAGTTTCTCGCTTCCTTTATCAGTCAGGGCCACCTCCCGTGTCCGCTCGTCAATGGTGAAGAGCAACTCTTCGCGCAGATCGCGGGCAAATTCCTTGCGCATCTCGGCGAGCATCATGTTTTCGACCTGCTCGTGTAACTTGCGACTGGCAGGATCTTCAAGCAGGTGGAGAAACTGCTTGTGCTTCGGCATGCCGTGATACACCTGATAGAGCTTATGCATCGCAGCCTCGGTGTCGTTCTCCTCCACCGCTTTTTTTGCCTCGGCGATATAGCGGTTGCAAATTTCCATCTGATCGCGCACCAGCCGCTCAATGCGCGGCTTCAATTCCATGTACTGTGAGGTGGATGAATGTGCGGCCGGACCTGAAATGATCAGCGGGGTACGCGCCTCGTCGATAAGAATACTGTCCACCTCGTCGACAATCGCATAATAGTGGCCTCTCTGCACCACCTGTGCAGGTTCTACGGCCATGCCGTTGTCGCGCAAGTAGTCGAAGCCGAACTCGCTGTTGGTTCCATACGTGATATCACACGAATATTGCTCGCGGCGTTCGGACGGGCTCATGTGGTTTTGGATGCAACCGACCGTCATGCCAAGGTATTCGTAGATGTGCCCCATCCACTGCGCATCGCGGCGGGCCAGATAGTCGTTCACCGTCACCAGCCGAACGTTCTTGCCGGTCAGCGCATTCAGATAAAGCGGCAGCGTGGCCGAGAGCGTCTTGCCTTCGCCCGTCTGCATTTCCGCGATTTTTCCGTGGTGTAGCACGATGCCGCCGATCAGCTGCACATCGAAAGGCACCATGTCCCAGACCAGCTCATGCCCACACACCTCACGCGAGGTGCCGCACAGCCTGCGGCAGGTATTCTTCACAACGGCGAAGGCCTCACAC
Organism: uncultured Lentisphaeraceae bacterium; assembly: GCA_964643945.1. Classification (GTDB taxonomy): domain Bacteria; phylum Verrucomicrobiota; class Kiritimatiellia; order RFP12; family UBA1067; genus JAHFSX01. Next base: position 3,852 of record CAZXVN010000604.1, read on the forward strand.
AGAATGTCATCCAGCGACTCCCCCGCTGCCACCCGGCTTTTAAACTCCTGAGTCTTGGCTTTGAGCGCCTCCTCGGAGAGCGACTGACAGGACTTCTCAAATTCGTTGATCCGATTAATGATCGGCTGGAGTCTCTTCAGCTCACGGTCGTTTTTTGTTCCAAAAAGCGTTTTAATAAGATTCATGAATCAACCTTGTTACAATCGGCGGGAAAAACTACACCGAAAATACGAAATGAAAAGTTATTAGTAGCATACTTCGCCGCATTCTTCCAGTTCAAATGCCCATCGAAAAAAACCAGAAGTGGCGTCACGATCACGCTCGCCTACCCAGGCGTGCGGAAGGCACGCGCGCATTATCCATCAATCCGAGACCCCGGTGTTTCAGCCTTTTCATGCACGCGGAAGGTAATCGGCTCGGACGCCACGACCAGCCCGTTCGACAGCTCAACCGCCGACCAGAGCGTATAAGTGCCCTGGCCAAGCCGTGATTGTGGCGGACCCTGTTCAACCGCGACCGAGCAAACAGGCGTGCTGACCCATCCCAAGCGTTTATGGCCAAGATACACCCCCAAGCCAGCCATGCCGCCTGTGACGTCTGTCTCGGCGCGGGCGGCCACAAACGCCGGTCCGTCAATCACACTCCCGTCGGCGGGCACCGTCACATGCACATCCGGGATTGGCATACCGTTACTCATGACCCGAAAAACGAACTCGAACTGCCGCCCGTTAAATCTCCGATCCGCAGAGGTGGTGCGAACCGAGACGGGCAAGACCCCGTTCTTGTAATCTGCAATCGTCGGATAAAGCCGCACCGGACTGCCGGAGAAATGATCCGGACTCAAATAGACCTCCTCCGTCACCCGCCCATGCTGCACAATGCTGGCGCACACCATATCGCTCGGACGCGTCTCGGTCCTGAGTGCCACACGAAACCCCGTTTGGGGTGAGACAGAGTCGCCCGCGAACGCGACACGCCCCGTGTCGCTCTCATCGAAGTTCAGCAAAAACGGTCGCAGATCGTTGGCGCCGTCCACGGCCTTGTCCGCAGACTGGGCGCTTGCCATGAAATGAAAAAAAACGGACAAGCTGTTCGTGGCTGGCAGAATCCGGACGGTTTGCTCAATATCGTAATTGTCAGGCGTGAACACAAGTGCTTCACGCGAGAGCGAGGCAACCCTCGGAACATCCGTGGCGCAAAACACGCGGACGTCCTGCGTCGGACGATCCAGCAAGCGGATGCCGACAAACCCTGGGTTCCCGGCATCGATCCGATAGGTCTCGCTACGCAACAGAACCGTGTTCTGTTGCTCGGTCAGGGTTGCGAGTTGTTTGACCGTTTCGTAGCCCATGCGTGCACAAAGCTCATGATATCCACGCGGGTGGTCAAGATTCACGCTGCGAGGCTTCGCTTTCTCGGGTGGGAGCTGACAGCGATCCGTCACCAACGTGTAGATCATGTTGGCCAACATGTAGGTGAGCCAGTCGTTGGCCCGGCCCGGCGCGGTCTCCCGCACCAAGGATGCGCTCATCTGCCGAACACGCGCCCAAGCGATCTGATAAGGGACAAAGAGCATCCCTTTGCTTTTGGCATAATCATAGCCCTCGATCAGGATCGTTTCCAGATTCCGCAGCGTGTCCAATCCTTCCGAGTCGCTTTCTGGATTACGGCCATACACCGCCAGACATGTCTTCGGTTGATTCGTGGGCGCTACGGTCGCCGACGTATAGAGCGTCGGCTCCAAATACTGCGCCATCTGTTGCCGATCAGCATAGACCAGATCGAACGCGGCCGCATACCGATCAAAGCCTTCACGATACCAGTCGGCGGGTGTTTTCCAGAACCAGTCTTGAAACGCCGCATCAAGAATGAACTGGAGGTTTTGCCGTAGGGGATCGTCCTCCACGGTGTTGGGAACATAGACCTTGAGCCGTTTCGTGATGTGTGGCTCGATGCGCACCACCCCGCGAAACGGCCCGGCGTAATGCTTCTTCACTTTCTCGTTCGCAACCGCGTCATGCGTCGAGACTGCCAGCACATCAGTCGTCTTCTTGGTGGTCCAGTCTGCATCGAGTGCTGCCTTGGGAACGCGCAAGTCCGTCAGCTGACAGTAGATGGCGGCAGCAGTCAAATAGGCACTGGCACGGGCTTTAACAGGTGAATCTCCCGTCACCCGATTGTGCGTCAGCGCCTCATGCCATCCGAACGCAGCAGGAATCACCTCCACTCCGCATCCGTCGCCCACACGGTAGACGGTCTCGGCGACCGTCCACACATGTGTGTCGCGGAACGTGTTGGCGGGTTTGGCCATCAGCATCAGGGCAGAACGGATGCCCTTTTCACTCGCCATACGTGAAAGGGCACGCACGCCTTCGAAAAAAAACTCAGGATACCCTTGCACGATCTCTTCCGTTTCGGCCAGCAACAGGTAATCGGGCTGCCCAGAGAAAAGCCGGGCACGCGCGGGTTGCGTGTCGGGGTTGTACCACCAGCCCATGAGCGTGCGGTTCTTTACAATCGGCTCGAATGCCACGCGTACCGGCACACCCGGTTTGGCCGCTTTGATCATGCTCTCGAGATCCGCACAGATGGTCGACACGTCAATGCCGCCCGCATGTTTCGGCGGCGAAAGTAAAACCATGCGGATGACGCCGTCACCGTTGACATCTAAATCCGCCGCGAACGTCGACAACACCACCGACCCTGCAACGAGAAGTGCAAGCCACCTCTTCTGTCTGACCCTCACGATCATCGCGCTCCTGCCGCAGGGCGTAAGGCTGTCGCGTCCTTTGCTTTGTTACCGATGATCCTTAGCAGCGTCGTCTCCAGCAGAAACATCTCAGGCAGCCCAGTCGACACCAGTTTCTCCCGTAATTCCAAAACCCGGAACCGGGCGACGCGCAGCTCCTGCAAAGAGTAGTTGAGCGCATGCGGCAACTTTTTTTTCATCGCCCACGCGCTCAGCGTCTTAGGATTAACCGGCAGGGCATTCAGCAACACCGTCGCCTCTGGCGGCAGGCTGGACGACCAGCCGCAGGAGCCCCCTTGACTGCCATAAACCCATTTACGGTCATACGCCTCGCGCAAGACCAGCAAATCGCGCACGTTCTTTTCCAGCATGGCTGCAAGCATAACACCCATGCCCTTCTGCCCACTCAACCGTTTCAGTGTCTGCAGCACATTCAACGCGTGACGCTCGCCAAAAGCGTTCAGCAAATCCCAAGCCTCGGCCTCGCGCCCGATGGATGTGATCTCGCGCACATCCGCCACCGCTACCTGCTTATCACTGCCCATGTACAACCGGAGCTTCTCAACCTCCTGCACCAAAAACCGCGTGTCGAATCCCGCCCGGCTGAGAAACTCGGCGCGTGCATCGCCGTCGATGGTTAATCCCGCCTTTTTGAGTAGTCCGTCCAACTGCTTATCCGCCAGCTTCTCACGTTCCCAACTCTTGAAACCGCCGCCGAAATCCACCACCTCGCCCTGTTTCTGGCACACCTTGAAGAAAATCGAAGACCGCAACACTTTGCCAGCGGTGATAATAAGCACCTGCCCGTCTAGAAGCCCGCCCTTTAGCCAAACAGTCAGTTTCTCGACCGCCTCCTTGGCTACCGCAAATTCCGATACCCGCCCACCACCCGTCAGAAACGTGACATCCCTCAGCCAGGTCACCTTGCTGACTCCGAAAAACCCCGGGGTCCGCACCGACTCGATACAGGCATCAACCGCCTTGCACACGTCATCACCCGTGTCTTTGCGTCCGTCGACCACTTCGACCCCGAACGTCCGGTCCGCTTCGGGCACGAGCTGGTTGATCCGCTCGCGTGCAGCCGAATCGACGAGGTAGTCGTCGTCTCCGCATATCAGACACAGTTTGCCGTTCATGGGTGCGGATTATAGCGAAAACGAGGTGTGATTGCGAGACAGCATTATGCCCCTTTTCGCGCACTTTTTTCGCGCGCTCGTCATTTTTATTGCCCAAGACAACCTAAAATTTGTATTGTATCAAAGTTGTTATGCCAGAAAATGGAGGAATGTTGTGGTATGAAAAAGACAATGTCAAAAACGCTTATCAAAATGGTTTTTTCGTGTTTTCTCGCGGCAGGCACCTTTTTGCTCTGTGTCACGGGCTGCAAGCCATCTGCTGAAAAAGCTGCCGCACGCCTCGCCGCCGCTTGCGCCTCGCGCGACATGGCCAAGGCGAAGGCCAGCATCGACAGCATCTTGACGATCCTTAAACCCGAAAAGGCCGCGCCGTTGCTTCAGCGCACATTCGGCGAACTGGTCGATGCCAACCAACTCGATTTTACACAAGCGCTGATCCAACACATTGAAAGCAAAAAAAACGAGTCTCCCCTCTATCACAATCTGGTTGTCACCATCACGTTGCGTTGCGTTCTAGCCGCAAAAGAGTGGGACAAAGTCCAGACGGCTTTCAACGCCTGCGTCGCGCAATTGCCCGACGATCAACTGTTCACCTTTCTGCAACCGGTTTTCGCGGCCCTCAAGCAAAACGGCAAAGACGATCTCATCGAAGCGGCCTGCAAACAGGTGATCTTCACCGCACATGAAAAGACGGGCGCCGTGAATCTTGCCTCGCGCATCTGGGTGGATAACGGTGTCGCGGCCGACAAGAGACGCCTGCCTGAACAGCTCGACGCCCTGCTCAACGCCCAGGTCTCCCCTGTCCAAGTCGGCGCGCTTTTCGACCGGTATTTCTACGCGCTGATCTCGGACATCGAACTCACCAAGAGTCTCTGCGCCATCGGCGAACGCATCCTCGCGGTGTGTTCCGACGCGACCACCGTCAACAGCGTTAAGGTGAAACTCCTCGACGGCGCCTTCATCGTCAGCAACTTTGACTTGGCCATCCACATGCTGGAACAAGGCATCCCCGGCAAGGACAAAGTCTGGCACGACCTGTCACTCCCGAAAGTCAAGGCACACCGCGCCATGGCCCAGAAGAAACCGCGCGAGGCTGTCCAGTACTTCCGCGAGTTTATGAACGTCTGGATAAACTCCACGCAAGAGGAGGAGCTCGACCCCTCCAGCGGCGTCGCCTATAGCCGCGAGTGGATCCTCGGCCGCAACGCCTGCCGAATTGCCACGATCCTCGACGCCATCCCCGACAAGGCCGAAGCCGACCAAGCGCGTGCCGAAGCCAAGGCGTACTTCAAGATCGCCATTCAGAAAGCCAGTAAAGACGCCGAAGCCACCCGGCTGCTCAAAGAAGAGACCAAGGATATGGGGCTGTAGGAGAAGGGACAGGGTTCGGGGTTCGGGAGAAAAGAAGTCAGAAGTCAGAATGAGAATTGAGAATTCTTCACGCAAAGGCGCGAAGACGCAAAGGTTGGGACGGACAGCCGGGAATGGCGCTAAGATAAGCGCCGTTCCCAGTCTTAATCATATATCTTAGCGCCATTTCGGACAGCCGGGCCGTCCGCAACGCATACCCGGTAGGGACGCCTCCCCGAGGCGTCCGCAGAGCATTGAGCTCGGTGACCGGCGGACGGTTCGGGGAACCGTCCCTACCCGAAAAATGCGAACATAACAAAACCAGCAGTTTCTCAAATCTCAAATCCTTCTGTTCGGCTTATTTCGTTATCCCGGGACAGCTTTTAGCCCGAGTCCGACCGCCTTGTTGGGGCCTATACGCTGTGTAATGCCGCTTCTACCTCGGATATCAAAAGCGGTAAATGCCCGGACACAATACCCCATACGACAGCATCATCGATAGAATCGTAACCATGTGTCAGGCTATTGCGGAATCCGACAATAGAACCTGAATGCGCAATCGAATCAAAGACTGTCTCCTCGTCGTCGCGGATTCGTTTTAGAGACTCGCCGACAATCTCAAATTCCCGTTCAATGGCGCGACGGAACATGCGGTCTTTCTGATAATCGTCAAACGTACGTGTTGCGCATGTCGTCTGGATGAAAAGGCAGGAATCCAGAACATCGACCAGATTAGAGCGCGTCGTCGGAATCATAAACCAACAACCTCGTCTGTTCAACCGTGTTTCTGAAGCCAGAGGATTTCAGGCCTTCTACGGTCAGCAAATCCACTGGACGTTTAAAAACTGATTGAAGCGCCCCTTCAAGTCCCAGAAAGCGCTCGGCATAACTCGCCGTCGGCGCCCGATCTTTAAATTGTGCCAGAAAATCGATGTCACTGCTGGCCATGTCAAAAGCGCCGGTGACAACAGACCCGAAAACATACAGCTTGTCAACACGATACCGTTCACAAAGCGTGGACAATTCGCGCTTGTGTGGTTCTATGATCGTGTTTACTGAATAAGTCATAACGCCAATGAGTTTACCCCCTCTACCCGTGCATTTCAATAGGTAAAACGGGGTCACTCACGTTGGAATCCCGGTTTCGCTTTCGCGTCTCTGCGGCCTTGCGACCAGCCGCATTGTGCTTTCGCGTAAGTGCCGCCTTCTTTCCCGCGTCCTTCATCCGTTTTCCCCATTTTACTATCTTCGGTCGGTCCCGCATCTGGATGATTGTCTCGGTTGAGATCAAGTCAAGGTCGTGCATTTTGTGGCAGTTCGGGCACAGCACGATCAGATTCTTCGGATCATTGTTTTCGCGATTGCAGTCAATGTGGGCAACCTCCAGCACAGCGGGGATGCCGAACCCGCAGTGGGCACACAGAGGGCCATAGGCGGTGAACGCGATCTTCCGGTAATTGATTCGTATGGCCATTCCGCTGCCACCTCCACGAAAGTGCTCAATGCTGAGACACAAGCCGCCAAGCGGATTCCTTTGATCCCCATTTGTCTTGGATGTAGACGTCCCAGTCTTCCTCTTGTGTTACGTTTCGAACCGTCTCGCTACCCAAGTCCTCCAAGGCTCCGGAAAGAACGTCACCTATTTCCGGTGCGTACCCGCCGAGAAGTTCCAAAACCGAGAACCGATCCGCTTCGGTTCGGACACCGATCATACCTTGACGTGGGCCGATGAGTTCGATTGTGCCTTTCATGTTTCCTTTCTTGTCTGTCTGACGAATCTCAATCACAGACATGCTGTATCACATAGGATACGTTCCGTAACGCCAGAATTCTTGGTGTTGGGCGCATAACGTTCCGGCTCTGGCTCGGCGAAGGTGCGAATCGTAGCCAGTAGCCGGTTGTTCGCCTTATTAATGTCATGCTGTCAACCAATGACCGCATTTCTCCCAATCTGGATTAATGCTTCACGAAAGCCATCGGGATGCACCAGTTCCACCCACGTCTTGTGAACAACCCGTTTGAGATCAAAGGTGCCATTTTCAGCCGTGAATATCCAAATCCCTTCCTTTGCTGCCATCGTCATGACCTTGCATTGTAGGCGGGGCGCATAGGATTTCACTTGATAGAAGGATTCCATGAATTCCTTGTGAGCACTGAGTTGGTATTTTGACTCCAGGACCATTCTTGCACTCTCTTCGCCGCGCTTTGACTTTGCCCCAAACGCATAGTCCGGGTAGTTGCGTTCACCGCGTCCCATCTTGACGGGCATTTGGCGAATCCAGTCGGATTGTATGTAACCAAGGCGTACAAGCAAGGGTTCAATGAGTTTAGTCTCAACGTCTCGTTCGTTTTGGAGTTCGAGGTCCGGCATCTGCTCACCGCGAGCAATTACAGGCAGAACCAACACATCCTGTCCCTTGCTCTTCATGAGCGTTGAGCCTCAAAAAGAGCCGTAATCGTTGTGCCGTGCTCCACTGTTGCTTGAACGTTAGCACACGCCCTACACCGTATCAAGCCGGATTGCATTTTCATCCCAAAATGAGGAACAGCTACTCCCCCCAGCGTTCGACTAACCCGACAATCGCTTCAAGCGCCTCGGCTTCCGAGACTACCTTGATCCGCTCACCACGCACATACAACGCAAACGAGCCGCAACCGCCCGCAACCGCAATATCTGCGTCTTGAGCCTCACCAGGGCCATTGACCATACACCCCATCACCGCCACGTGCGGACGTGCCGCACCGGGATGTTCGCGATAATGCCGTTCCAGCCGCTCCTCCACACGCGCCGCCAAGCCTGCCACGTCCACCCGTGTCCGGCCACAGGTCGGACATGAGGTCACCGCCGCACCCGGTGCCCGCAACCCCACCGCACGCAGGAGTTCGACTCCCACGCGGACCTCTTTCGCGAGCGTATCAGTGAGCGAAACGCGGATCGTGTCACCGATGCCGTCTAACAACAGCACGCCCAACGCCACGCAAGAACGAACCGTGCCTGGAATAAAGGTGCCGGCCTCCGTCACTCCCAGATGCAGCGGGTAGGCCGTCTGCTCAGAGAGCAACCGATACGCCGCCAGCGTACGCGACACGTCAGACGCCTTGACGGAAATCTTGATCTCGTAATAATCCTCGGCCTCCAGCAACGCCACATGCCGCAACGCGCTTTCGACCAAGGCCTCAGCCGTCACCGCCCCGTGTTTCGCGAGGATGTCCGTTTCCAGCGAGCCCCCGTTCACGCCGATGCGGACCGGGATGTTTCGCACCCGTGCCGCCGCCACGACCGCCCGGACGCGCGCAGCGCCACCAATGTTGCCTGGGTTGATGCGCAGGCCGTCCGCGCCGGACTCGATGGCGGCCAGCGCAAGTCGATAATCAAAATGTATGTCGGCCACCAGCGGCAGCGGCGAACGTGCATGCACCTGCTTGAACACCTCCACCGCCTTCTGATCCGGCACGGTCAGCCGCACGATGTCACACCCCAGTTCCGCCGCCTCGGCGATCTGTTGCGTCAGCGCGTCCGCATCATGCGGATTCGCCTGAGTCATCGTCTGCACGCTGACCGGGGCGCCGCCACCGATGGGTACCCCTCCAAGTGTGATACGCCGGGTTTTTGTACGCAGATGAAGCATGATGCGCACTCTCTCATCAGGGCGAAGCCGGAGCATTCGTCACAGCCGTTTGAGCCGCAACCGCCGCAGCCGCTTCGCGCTCCATACCACGCAGCGCCCGGTTGACCTTGATGTTTCGGGCGATGTCGCGATAAAAGAGCAAGGCCATCAGGCCGATCAACAGCGTTGCACACGCGTTGACCAGAACCGCGACCACTTTGGGATGTGGCTTGCGGCGCGTGATGATTTCAAAAAGAGCAAACAGAATGTGTCCGCCGTCCAGATCGGAAGAGCACACGTCTGAAC
>CAZXVN010000605.1:0-16259 GCA_964643945.1 uncultured Lentisphaeraceae bacterium
CCCTCAAATACGTCCGGCAGTGTGCGGAACCGGAGCTCTCCGATATCTTCGGTGTGAAAGTGACCCTCGAATTGTGGGTGAAAGTCGAGAAAGAATGGATGAAGAACTTCTGGCTCCTGCAGCAAATGGGCTACGCCGGCACGATGTGATTTTCTATTTAAGCTCGGCATTGACTTATACGCACTCGATGACTAAACTAGTTTTCTCTTTTTTTAATAAAGGTGCTTAAAAATGGCTTGTCTGCTTGTAATGGACGGTTCCTTGAAGGGACAACGTGTGGCACTGGATCAACCGATTACCCGGGTTGGTCGGAGAGGGGGAAACGACTGGGTTCTTCAGGACAACTCCGTCTCCGGCACCCACTGCGAGATCGAAAAGACCGGCTCCGGCTTCCTGATTCGTGATCTGGGATCGACCAACGGAACGAAAGTCAATAATGAGGCGGTCATCGAGCACCCGCTTTTCCGCAACGACATCCTCCTGATCGGCGAAATTCCGGTGATGATCGAAGGCGATGACGTTCCGCAGGCAAACAAACCGGAACCCTATCCCATCCCGCGCACCACGATTGTGATTCAACCGAAACGTACCGTCGAGCCACCGCCCAAAGAGTTCGGAAAGAAATCAAACACCAACAAGGTCTGGATCACCGTCATCGTCCTGCTCCTGCTGGTGATCGTCGCCCTGCTGGTGCTTTTCTTCAAAGGTTCCGTCGTCACGGCCTGAGTCGCGCTTACAGCAGCACATCACCCTCGTCCTGCGCTTTCTCACGCGCGAGATTGTCACGCGCGTCGCGTCCGGCCAGTTAATGAAACGTCGCCTACTCACACGATCCTCTGCCACAGCTCCTTGACGGCAGCACCGCCACCAACCAAGAGGACGGTGAAATAAATGATCGTGGCGAGGTTGGCTAAATGCCCGAACAAGATGCAAAGGCCGTCGCGCTGCAAAAGCCCGATGGCCAGAAACAACAGCGCAAGGGCGGGCAGTGTGTTGCTGAAGGGGATCAGCCCAAACGGGGCCATGAGCAAGACGGCGCCTACAATGAGCGCGCCATTGCTCAGGGTGTCCATCAACCCGGCGGACACCAGCCCAGCCAGGCGTTGGGGGCGACTCACGCGTTCGAGCCGATGCAACCAAATGCTGCCTTTGTTGAACGCTGCTCGAACTTTATCGGCCGGCAACACCCGTTGCGCAATGCACTTCGGCAGCCAGAGGTTGCGGCCGAGAAGGCGGCTGATGCCGATCAGCAGGATCGCGCCGCCGAACACGGTGCTGACACCCGGAATCGAAACAGGCACCATGAAAACGATTGTGAGAAACAGGGTGAGGAGCAATAACCCGTCCTGTCCGACAAGATCACAAATCTCGGCCAACGTCACCCCGCTCGGCGGCAAGTTGTCGATCACAACCCTGAGTTTATTCCCAAGAGAATCCGGTCGCGCTTCATCCTGCTGTGGCCGGCACAGCCCTATGCAACGCTCTTCACTCGACTCGTCGGAAACCTCTTTCATGCATTCTCCTTATCGATTAATCTTCGCACCATCCGCTTTCCTTTCACCCGCCGATCAGGTACACTGTTCCACATAAAGTCGAGGAGAATAGTACATGCGACTGTGTCTGTCCATGCTGAACCTGCTGTCCGGTCTGATTTGTTTTGCCGCATTTTGCGCACCTGCGGAAATCGGCGTGACCTCCATCCGACAACCCGGAGCCTCGTTGGATCTTTCGCTGCGGAATGAGACCGCCCATGCTGTGAGCCAAGCCGCCCTCTGGCTACGTGCACAACAAAAAGCAGACGGTTCCTGGGGCGTCTCCAATTGCGTCCGCCTGACTTCGGTCATCCTGTTCGCCCTCGACGCCTCCCTCCAGCCAGGCCACTCCGAAGCCACGACCCGCGCCGCGCTCTGGCTGGACACGCAGGCCACTAACCGTATGGCCACCTTGGAAACCCACGCCTGGCTCCTGCTGGCGCTCTCCCGCGTTCTACCCGAAACGCCCGCACGCACGAACCTGCTGCAACGCATCTCCCGCGTGGCACAACCGCTCGTGCCTCACGCATCCTCAGAGGACCGCCGTTTCTGGTCAGAAGTGCAATCCGCCGCCGGAGTCGGCACCCCCCCGCCTCTGCCGGAGAAGACGCGCCCCTGCCTCGCGGATCTGGCCCGAACGTGGCCCCCAAAACTTCCCGACACCGTCACCGCCTGGCAACTCGCACGCCTCATCAACCAAACGGGTGGAGGACAACTGGTATGCGGCAACACCCCTCTCGATTGGCGGCGAGACCTCGCGCAGCGCCTCGTCACCACCCAGCGGAACGTTCCCGCCTGCGGCGGTTTCTGGGACGCGCCCGACACCGACACGAAACTCGCCGAAACTGCCTTCGGCCTCCTGACCCTGCTTGAACTTTAATGCTTTTTAGTGTTGCCTCTTTTTCTCACACTCCGCTATGATCATACCATAATGTGTTGGGTCTTTCGGTTTCATGTTAGGTTGTAGGTGAACCAATGAGTAAAAAAACACGCATCGGCATGGTCGGTGGCGGCAACGAGTCGTTCATGGGCAACATCCACCGTGCCGCGATCGAACAAAGCGGTTGCGTCGAGATGGTCTGCGGCGCTTTCGGCTCCACGCGCCAAAGCTCCTTTGAAACTGGCAAAGCTCTCAAATTGCCCATACGCCGCGCGTATGGCACCTACCGTGACATGTTCCGCCGAGAAGCCCTGTTGCCGGAAGACGAACGCATGAATTTCGTCGTGATCCTCGCCCCCAACGCCATGCACTACCCAGTCGCCATGTCCTGCATTGACGCAGGCTTCCCCGTGTTCAGCGAAAAACCCTTCACCTGTAATATGGACGAAGCGCTCAACCTCACACGCAAGCAGCAGAGCCGCGGCTTCGCCTACGGCATCGCCGTCGTACATGCCGGCTACCCGATGCTCCAACAGGCCCGCGCTCTCATCCAGACCGACAAGGCGCTCGGCACCCTCCGTAAAATCATCACCGCCTATCCGCTCGGCTGGATGGCTCAGCGTCTCGAAACCGCCGGCAACAAACAGGCGGGCTGGCGGGCCGACCCCCGCCGCTGCGGCCCCGCCGGATGCCTCATCGATCTCGGCATCCACTGCTTGCATCTGACAGAGTGGGTCACCGGTCTCGCTGTCAGCGAGGTGTGCGCCGATTTGCGACCCACGGTGGCGGGTCGCATTTTGGATGACGACTGTACGGTGCTGGTACGCTTCGCAAACGGAGCCCGCGGCGTTTTCCTGTCTAGCCAGATCGCCACCGGAAGAAACGACGGCCTTTCCATTGAGGTCTACGGCGACAAAGGCGCGCTGGTCTGGTCGCAAAGTGAACCCGACCGCCTCGTCCTGCGCAAGCTGGACGGCTCGCAGCAACTTTTCACCGGAGGCGTTGCAGCGGAACCCGCCCCCTTTGTTCAGCCGGCCCCCTTCGGCAACAATGCGGCTTACATCGCCGCCTTGGCCGCCACCTACCGCGCCTTTGTCGAATACCTGAGAACCCCTGCAAACAGGCCCGCCGCCACTGAAAATGCCGACGCCGGTTTCGTCCGTATCGAAGAGGGTCTGCGCGCGGTGGCCTTCGTTGACGCAGTGATCAGAAATACCGCCACCCCCGAAGAGGGTGCGCCGTTACCCGCCAAATGGATGCCTTTCGTCGTGCCTGTCGTGCCCGAGTTATAATAGGCGGCCTGGACGAAGGCGCTCGTCACCCTGCGGGAGCAGGCCCAACTCTAACGTCTGAGGGAAAAGCTGCGCGCATGCATACGCTCACCCCCGCTTTTATTCTGGCAGACGACTATGCGCGGCTGTTGGCCGCGCAATTGCCCGCCGTTTACGAACCCCACACGTGTTACCGCGCCGGGTTCCACTGGACCGAACGCCATTTGCAATGCCTCTGGTTCGACGCTCATTTCCGCCCGGACTCGTTTCCGCTACCCGGAGGAGAGACCGTCACCGTGCTCGATCCCGGCCAATGGAACCTAGAAGCCGGCCCTGACTTCCTGAACGCCACACTCCTCATCCAGCCCGGCGCGCGGCAACTCCGCGGCGATGTGGAAATCCATGTTCACCCGTCGGATTGGGACACGCACGCCCACCACACCGACCCTGCCTATGCCCACGTCATCGCGCACGTCACCTGGTTCTCCGGACCCGCCCCCCGCACCTTGCCAGCAGGCGTCTGCCCCTTGTCGTTAGCAGAGCCCGTGCTGGCGCAGCCCGGCCTTTCGCTCGATGACATCGACCTGAAGGCCTATCCGCATGCGGTGCTGCCTGCCACACCGCGACCCTGCGAAACCTTTCTGAAGAACTCGCCTGACCGCGCCCGCATGGTTCTCAGCGCAGCAGGCCATTACCGCCTGCGGGCCAAATCTGCGCGCATCCGCGCACGCCTTGAGCAGACGGGGAACCGCGCCCAGACGTTCTACGAAGAAGTCATGGCCGCGCTGGGCTATAAACACAACCAGACGCCCTTCCGTGCCCTCGCCCGTCTCTTGCCGGCCGCGTCCCTTGGCGAGTCCCTCGAAACCGCTTTTGCCCGCCTGCTCGGTACCGCCCGCCTGCTGCCGCAACCCGATGCCGCGCCTGACAAAGAGGGCAGGCGCTTCATCCGCACCCTGTGGGATCTCTGGTGGCGCGAGTCGGCCGAGACCTTGCCGGAAAGCGTCACCTGGACACTCCACAACCTCCGTCCGCAAAACGCGCCCGTACGCCGGCTGGCCTCAGCCGCCTGCCTTTTCAGCGGCATGTTCTCTGTGCTGAACGAGCTCGACCGGCTTTCCTCCGAACACGGTCTGCGCTGGTTTTCCCAGGCACAAGACTGTTTCGAATCGCGCTGCCGCTGGCCCTTCTGGAACCAGAGGCTCGCTTTCTCCTCGGTGCCCGACACCTCACTAACCCTCGCCTTGCTCGGCGAATCGCGCACGGCGGCCATCCTGACCAACGTCGTGCTTCCCTTCTACGCAGCGGAAGAGGCGTTGCCGAAGGGAGTCCTCGACCACCTTCCGCCCGAGGATCTTTCCGCGCCCATGCGCCTCACTGCCCTGCACCTGTTTGGGCGCGACCACAATCCCGCGCGCTACGCCGACAGCGGCCTGCTCCAGCAGGGCCTGCTCCAGATCCACCTCGACTTCTGCCTCACCGCCAAACCCGGCTGCGATGCCTGCGCTTTGTGCACAGCGCTCGCCGCTCAAGACAGGTCTAGGCCATTCTAAGAGTGTAGACGATTGTTGGAGGAAGGCGCCTCTGTTTCCGAACGCGAAAGCCGCGTCCGGACGCAGCCTTCGCCAGGAGCGGTCTGTTATCAAAAACGGTAGCCCGGGTTATCAGGATCGAAGTCGGCTTCAGTCAGTTCGGCGTCCAGCTTGATCTTCTCATACCCGTAGTTTTCGAAGAGCTGATCGTCCCAGTCGTACATACGCACCCTGACCAGAAGTTTGCTCGTCAGATCCTGATTGACGAACAGCCGATAGGCGTCGTACCCCTTGTCCTTGTTCTTGGGAAAGACAATCTCCACAAGTTGTGTCTTCCGGTCATACAGCACTTCTTCGCCGCGGTCAAAGAAATTGAAGCCTCCGTCTTTATGCGCTTTATAAATGTTAGACGCGACGGCCTTCACAATATAACCAAGCCCGATATCGGTAAACGGACGAAGGTTGTTCTCCATAAGCGCCGGATGTTTGGGCTCAAGATTCCGCGTGACGAACCGGAATAAACCGCCTCTGTGAACCCGTGCCCGGTTGCCGTTCCAGCCCTCCACATAGAGCAATTCGCTTCCCTTGTGCGGTTCCTCGATCCACTCCAGATACAGGCTGAAGGGGTTTCTGAACTTAAGGAGAATGGTCTCTTCTTGAAGGAGCTTCCCGTCAACCCGTTGCTGCTTGTGGAAGACGGCTGTATAGCGCGTCACGCGGCTGTAGGCAGCCTCCGCGTCTTTGAGCCACTTCTCGGAATCAGTCATCTCTTGCGCACGTCCCGCTGTCGGCATCATCAAAGCCAGGGCGAAGTACGCCGGACAGAGGCTGTTGCCCAGCTTCTTCTGAAGGGCCACGAGGGCTCTGAAAGCTTCCTCTAACGGCCATGTTGGGTAAGGGTTCAGGAACATTCGATGGGTTCACCGCGAAAAGGTTAAACAGGCATTCGGGTTTAGAGACCGGAAGAACTCCCGCCTCGAACGATGTGTAGACGATAGCACTTGGGCCGCGGCTTGTCGAGCGAGAGCTCAGGGCGCGAGAGCTCAGGGCAACAGCGGTTCATATGTGAGAAGGCTTAATCACGCTTTTTCTCCCGTGCCGGGTGCCTGTTCCGGCCCCGTCCCGCCTGAAAGCCTCCCTGCGGATTTCTTTCGTGCAATGGCCAGGAGGTTCTCGCGGTCAAAGAGTTTTGCGACCGGGTAAACGGCAAGCAGAAACCACGAGCGCCAATCGCGCCGCACGCTCCAGAAAAGGTCGAGCGGAAAATCGAACGGCAAGTAGGCGCGATGAACCACCTCGAAGCCGCTTTTTTCAAGAAGCCGGATCAGGTTGCTTTCGTTGAAGAGGTGGAGGTGCCGCGGAGCATCCAGGTGAAACCAGTGTTCGCGCCCCCTCCGGCAAGCAACTGAGCGGGTGTTGGGCGTCGCGATCACGACCAGGCCTTGGGGGGCCAGGGCCGCGTGAATGCAGGCCAGCGCGGCGTCGGGCTGGCTGATGTGCTCGAGCACATGCCACAGCGTGACAACGTCATGGGCGGCGGCGCCGAGCGGCGTCACCAGGACATCCCCCTGCGCGACATCCAAGCCGCTCTTTTTGGCCGCCTCGACCGCTTCGCCCACCGGCTCCAGCCCGCGCGGCTCGAAAACGGACCGGTCGAGCCGCGACAGAAAATGCCCCGGCCCGCACCCGATGTCCAGCAACCGGATCCGCCCGGCCTTTTTCGCGGACAACCGCAGGATCGCCTTGATTTTGCGGCGCGCCAACAGGTTTGCCATCCGCCCCCACAGCCGCGTCAACAAGCCGTTTGCCTGCGCGTCGCCGTGATACCCTTGAGGGTAATAGGTTTGATAATAAGGGCCATCCGCAACGACATCCGCGGGGCCCATCAGACCACAGTTCTCGCAGACGACAATTGAGAACATGGTGGCGGGGTGTTGTCGATGCCGCCCATGCCGGTTTGCACTTGAAAAGGCAGCCGCGTGTTTCTCCCCGCCGCAAACTGGACAGCGCTTCATTTTGACACCGTCAATTTCTTCATCGGGAACTGAGGAAGCGTTGAGACGCTCTCCGCCAAAGAAAGGAAGATGTTTTCCGCACGTTTGCGCCAGTCCCAGACCTCGACGATCAGCGCGTGCGCCTCGGCAGCCTGTTCCCGGTAGAAAGCCTCGTCGCCGAGCAGCCGGAGAATGGCCGCGGCGAAGGCCTGTTCTTCGAAACAGGGCACCTTGACCATGCCGCGCGGATAGTAGGTCTTGAGCGCCTCCAGATCGAACGACACGCCGGGCAACCCCCATGCCATGCCCTCCGCCGCAGCCATGCCGCCGCTGTCATAGGTGGCCGGATGGACCATGAGCTTGGCCTGCTTGAAGATCTCGAACTTCGCCGCGCCGTCCCGAAAGCCGAGCAGATCGATATTTGACGCAAGCCCCAGCCGCGCAACCTTCTCGCGGACCTCGACCGCCAGATGGCCGTCGCCGATCACCGCCAGCTTAGCCTGCGGCCGCTGCGCGCAGACGCGCTTCCAGATGTCCAGAAGCAGCAGAACCCCCTTCTGATAATGGAACCGTCCGACAAAGCAGGCGTCGTATTTCCGCTCTCCCGCCGGAATCACGGACGGGCTCGCCAGATAGCGCTCCGACTCCGTGATGTCCACACCGCCCTGCACCACCGTGATCCGCTCGCGTCCGCGTTGCGGCGTAAGAAACCGCTTCACATCCGGTTCGCTGGTCACAAACACGTGGTCGGCATACCGGTTGACCAGAAAATAAGAAGGACGCTGCAGCAGCCAGTAGATCAGGCCGCGCAACCGCTGGACACCTTTGTAGGGCGAATCCTTGGCCCAAGGCGGCGGCGCAAAGAGATAATAGCCGGCAATCCACACGATGCGGGGATTACGCCGCTTCATCAAGAAAGCCGGCCAGAAGTCGGGATAGAAATCGGAAACGGAATAGGCGACATCCACATCGGCCAGCTCGGCGGAACACGCCCTCAACGCCCGGATTCCGGCCGCGAGGCGGCGGCAGGTGTGCGTGAGCAGGGCGGTCAGGCCGTACGAAACGGATCCGTCGGCCGCGCGGGTAAGCAGAAAACGGATGCCGTCATCGGCGCCGCACCGCTTCGCGATAACCAGCGCCTCTTCGCATCCCATCAATACGATCTGCGCATGGCAGCGCCACCCCTTCATCAGTTCGATGAAGATACGGTCGCCCCCGCTCAGGCCGAATCCCACATTGTAGTTCGAGATGAAACAGATCTTCATGCCAAGGTCCCCAGGTTCACCACGCCGTTGCCCGCAAAGCGGCCACGCATGCTCCGGCTACCGGATCCGGCACAGTTTAAGTCCAAAGGGGGGCGCCGGTCTAGCACTTCCGTTTGTCAGGGAAAAGTGAGTCAGCCCATACGGTCTTTCTGCCAACTGTCGCGGGCTGCGGGAGTCTGTTTCATTCCCGCCAGCTTTCTTAACGTTCCCGCACCGTAGGTCCACAGCGTGATCCAGCAAACCGGCACGTGGTACAGCCAGGCGGGATCAGGACGGCGGCAGAAACCGACACCGGACTGGACAAGCAAAGGCAGAATCAGCACCGTCGCCAACACGAAACGCACAAGGCCCGCCTTTTTTTGTTTGTCCCACGGGTAGGTCCGCTGCTTCTCCTGAGCGAAAAACAGGAAGTCGCGGATGCGCCGCCGCTGTTTGCGCGAAAAATCAGCCAGCCGCGCACAGTAAAGGTGCACGATCCCGGTCTTGACTTTGGCGACATGACGGAAACCCGCACGCACCGCCTGATGCATCACGTCGATGTCGAAAAAGTAAGGGTCCCACGCCACATGGTTCAGCAAGTTGCGCCG
This sequence comes from uncultured Lentisphaeraceae bacterium, assembly GCA_964643945.1. Taxonomy (GTDB): domain Bacteria; phylum Verrucomicrobiota; class Kiritimatiellia; order RFP12; family UBA1067; genus JAHFSX01. Next base: position 9,062 of record CAZXVN010000605.1, read on the forward strand.
GAACACGAAGCCGTTCGCGCCGATCGTGGGCAGGGCATCCTCTGTCAGCGTCAGTTTGAGATACCCGCCCATGTCCTGCTGATCGACCTCCAGCCCCGTCCACTTCCCGGTTACCGCACACAGGCGGTCATAGTTCCCTGTGAAAAGGCAGAGCGGGTCGTTCATCCCCAACAACGCGAAGTAGCGCGTCAGCGCGGGATCGCTTTTGCGGACGGTGTATGCGAGCGGTTCGGATGCCACAATGTCGAGGTCGCGGAAGGGAGCAATCATCTGCTCCAGCCAATGCTCGTCCGGCAGGATATTGTCGCTGTCCACCAGCGCGATCAGTTCGCCCGCCGCCGCCTGGATCCCCGCCGTCTTGCCCGCTTCGCCGGTCTTCAGCGGATTCCCCACGATCTTGTCGACGCCCAGGCGCCGCGCGAGCGCCACGGTCTCATCCGTGGATCCCGCATCCGCGACCACAATCTCATACTCGGTCCGCGCGAGACGTTGGGCCAGGATCGCCCCCAGACACGCCTCCAGCGTTTTCGCCGAATTCAGGGTCGGGATCACAAAACTGACACTGACTTGTCTTTCCATGCCTTTTCTCACTGTTCAACTCTGTTGAACGCGAGGATCCTTCTGTGCAATTAAAAGGATATTCTTGCCTATCAAGGGCGGGATAAGTCTTTCAAAGAACCGCAAGACGGGGACACAAAACCTGTCATAAATTGAGACGCTGGCACCCGTCATTGTACGCTTCATCACAACAAAATGGAGATACCAGAGAATCATGCCCAACATGTCAAAATATTTGACCTTTACGATGGAAAAACCGGCTTTCTTAACTAACGCCGAAAGCCCCTTTTTATTATACCGCCGGTAATGGCCAATCTGTTTGTCAAAATCACTGTACAAAAACGCTAAGGCCGGGACAAAAATGACGAGGAAGCCATTCGCAGCAAGCGATTCGCGTGCGTGTGTAAGCTCTTGTTCGTCCTGCTCGATGTGTTCAAGGACGTTGATATACAGAATGGAATCGTAGCGGACAGCACCATCGGGGTTATTAAAATTGCCGTGGATCGCTTTTGCGCGTGCATCTTTTCTGAGCGCCTGTTCCAAAAGGTCGTACATGTTTTTTGAAGGCTCGAACGCATGCAGGCAACAGATGGGTGTTTCAAGAAGGTTTTTTGAAAAGTGCCCGCAGCCGGCTCCGACCTCCGCAACCCTTTGTCCTAGATAGGCGCGAACTTCGGACAGCTCCCATTGATAGTAATTCTTGGCGGATGCCATTGCCTCCAAATCTTTTCCGAGATATTGAGACTCTTTGTCCATCACCCGTATTCTCCCGCAGCCAACCCGCTTAACCAGCACACCCATTACGTTTTTTAACGATACCCAGATTGCGCGGGCAATGCAAGGGTTTTGGCAATGGGGTCCGTTTCTGGGGCGAAAACGGATTGGACAACGCCTGCTTTTTTGTTATTCTCCTTCCACATTCTGTAATATGTGTGTACACCAAAAATGTTACACTCCCCCGTATTAAAGACGGGCGATAAAATTCAGAAAGAAAGCGATCATGAAGACAAACGCACAAATCGCTATACTATTACCGTGTTACAATGAAGAAATGACGCTCAGCAAGGTCATTCGTGATTTTAAGCGAGAGTTGCCCGACGCGGATATCTGGGTCTATGACAACAACAGCACGGACAGAAGTGTTGAGATCGCGAAGGCTGAAGGTGCTAAAATTCGTTATGTGCCCCAGCAGGGGAAGGGACATGTCGTACGCCGGATGTTTCAGGAAATCGAGGCGGATTGTTATGTGATAGCAGACAGTGATGACACCTATCCCGCAGAAGAAGTTGGCAAATTAATTCAGCCGATTTTGGAGGGCAGAGCGGATATGGTCACGGGTGATCGGTTGTCGAGCACCTATTTAACAGAAAACAAGCGCCCGTTTCACAACTTCGGGAATCAATTGGTTGTTGCGCTGATATCGATGCTGTTTCATCGCAAGGTGACTGATGTCATGACGGGATATCGCGCGTTTAACAAACTGTTCATCAAACATTGTCCAATCCTTGCTCAAGGATTCGAAATCGAAACCGAGATGACCCTTCATGCGTTGGCAAAACGCATGAATGTTGTTGAAGTGCCGATTACCTATCGTGATCGACCAGATGGGAGTTTCTCTAAACTGAGCACTTTTGCCGATGGATTGAAAGTGCTGAAGACAATTTTTAACCTTTTCCGTTATTATCGTCCGTTCTTTTTCTTTGGCGGTCTCTCGTTTCTCATGGTACTCGTCGCGCTTATTATGGTCGCGCCTGTTTTGGATGAGTATTTCATGACAGGACTGGTTCCGCGTTATCCAACCCTGATCGTTAGCGGCTTTATCACGATTGGCGCGTTGCTATCGTTTTCTTGCGGTTTGATCCTTGATGCGATTATTAAATACAATGATCAGATGTTCGAAATCTTTTTGGCAACCAGCGAAAAGTGAAGTTGACAAGTGATTGACACCGACAGTGCTGAAGGAATATGATCGTTTTTATGAATCCTAAAAGAAAAACAAACACCCCGAATGTTCTGGATCAGGATCACGGTTTGTCCGTGCGTGGCGCATGGCGCGGTTTGGTTGTGACCTGCGTGATATTTCTGGTCGTGGGTTTCGTTACCCTTCCGCGTTTTCCGTATCCGGGCGATAATTTCGTTCCTCGTATCGAAGCGATCCATCTGGTTAAATATGGCCAGTTGGGAATCCCATATGAAATGAGGGCAAGACTCAGCGGTCTAGACAATGAACGTGGGCAGTATTTCTTTTCGAATGATGCTAAACAGCGTTTCTATTCGAAATACGGGATCGCCTTTACAATCGCTTTTTTGCCGCCCATTCTTGCTGAACTGGCATCCGGTTCTCCGATCGACATCGACCGTCAGATGCCTTCTTTGTATTTCAAGTTGGGAATCTACCAGCTTCTGCTCGGGCTGTTGACCATGTACTACCTTTTCCGAATCGCTTGGCTGTTCGGAAAATCCCAATGGTGGTGTTGCGTTTTCACCTTGGTCACGGTCTATACCACCTTCCTTTGGCATTACTTGCGGGCACCTGCGAACGAGGTCTATCAAATCGTAGCTTTTGCAGGTGTCTGTGCGCATGCGCTCCTTTTTATTCGGAGGCGTGATACGGGAGATGCGTCAGTCGGGTGTTGGGGTCATCTGCTTGCCGCATCGCTGTGGGGAGGCGTTCTGGTTCTCGCTAAATGCACCTTTGTACTGCTGGGTCTTGCCGTGTCGCTTTTTGCTTTATTTGTGGGGCCGACGGAAAAAAAGTTCTGGGTCCGCCCGTTTGACAATCTGCTCCGCTATTGGAAAGAGTATGGCTGGTCTCTGGTGTTGCCGTGGATCATTTCCTTTGCAGCTCTTTTGGGTTCGAATGCAATCCGGTTTGAGTCTGTGTTTGACATGGGTTATATGCAGTGGGTACGAGCGGATGGGTTGCCAGTAGTCAAGTTCAGCTTGTCTTACCTGGGTCCGGCTTTTAAGAGTTTTATCCTCGATATTTTGAAGAACGATTTTAACATCTTTCACGCGTATCCCCCTGCCTTTCTGGGGGTGTTGTGTTTTATCCCTTTTGCGCGGAGATGGGCGCGCGATGCCTTGTTCATAATGTCGGCAGTTGTCCCAGGTGTCTTCCTTTTGCTGATTCACAACTACGCCGACGGGCAATGGTGTTATGGGCCGCGTTATTTTCTCTACTATACCATCCTTCTTGCTGTCCCTTTCCTGTGGGGGTTTGAGCAGTTCTTTGTGCGTTTGTGGAAGCCTGTCAAACCTTTGGTCGCCGTGGCCTGCATGGTGCCCGTTTTGTATCTGGGGTGGTTGGAGTTCAACGTAAACGCTGTCCATTATTTTGTCAGTTATTATCTGGGGGGGTTCTTTGCCGGATCAAAGCACCCGGATTTGATTGCATACAACTCTACTTCGCGCCACAAGTATTGTCGTGATCTTTTTTATTACGGACAGGGCTGGTCAAGTTATTATCCGCTGGATGTTATCCGGAAAACGCTACCGCCCAACAGGCGCGAGGATTATTTGAGATGTCAGGCGATGTTCCTCCAGCAGGCGCAGCCCAACTTCTACTTTTTCCCGGGAAAACAAAGCAAATAGCGCCTCACGGATGAAAGCAATCGGGATTGTTTTTGCCCGCGAATCGCAAGAGCAGCATGCTTTTGGGGGACTGCAGAAGTAGCGCGCTCTTTCACTTTGGGGTTGTTTTCTGACGCGCGAATCGCTATAACGTGAGGACTTTTTGCATGGAGAGGTGACCGAGTGGCCGATGGTGCAGCACTGGAAATGCTGTGTGCTCTTACGGGTACCGGGGGTTCGAATCCCTCCCTCTCCGCCATTCCGCTTGGGCGGGCATCTCCCTTCCAGGGTTCATCACGCGCATGCCCGCCTCGATTTATTGCGCCGTTTTTACCCAGCCCCCGTTTCCCGCTTTCACCCTTTAACGTCTCCTGATGTTCATGAAACTTTTTTTCCTTATTCTCCTGCCCACTCTGCTCTGCGCCGCCGACTGGCCGCATCTGTCTGGGCCGACACTCGATTTCCACGTGGCGGCCACAAATATCGGACGCGACTGGCAGACCCGCCCGCCATCCCTGCTCTGGAAAGCCGCACTCACCGACGATGGCCATGCCTGCGCCTCGTGCGCGAATGACACGCTCTTCATCACCGACCACCTCGGCACCAACGACATCGTCCGCGCCCTCGCCCTCGCCGACGGCAAGGAGCTTTGGCGCACCTCCTACCCAGACACCTTCAAATATTACCACGGTTATGCCCGCGCCACACCGACCTTCCATCAGGGCATGATCTACACGGTCAGCCGCATGGGACTCGCGCACTGCCTCGATGCCGCGACCGGCCATGTGCTGTGGAAAAAAGATTTCATCCAAGACCTCGCAGGCCAAGCCCCTAATCACGGCTTTTCCGCGCCCGTCGGCGTGTGGGGCGATGCCGCCTATCTTCAACCCGGCGGCTCGAACGGTAATGTTGTGGCTGTGAATAAAAAGACCGGCGCCCTGCTCTGGCGCGGCGGCAACTCAGAGAAACCGGGCTACTCGCTGCCCGTCATCGCCACCTTCGACAAGATCCCGACCTTGCTTTGCCACAGCGCCAACACCTTGATGGGGCTCAACCCTGATACGGGCGCAACGCTCTGGACGTACCCTCGCGCCAACCCGTACGGCAACAATGTCGCGCAGCCTGTCATTATGGGCAACCGCATCTTCACGGGCTCCAGCGATTACTCCGGGAGCACGGTCATCGAGATCCGGAATGACCAGCCGCAGGCGGTCTGGGAGAACAAAGAGATCTGCCCGCTCTTCGCTACCCCCGTACTCGCCAACTCGCTCTTTTTTGTGACCTCCACCCTCTTGCCCAGCAACCCCGAAGGCCTGATGTGCTTTGATCCCGCCACCGGCAAGGTCCACTGGAAAATCAAGGCCTTCGAACACGGCCAGGTCATCGCCGCGGACGGCGTGGTGCTCGCGCTCGACGGACAGAAAGGTGCCCTCGTGATGATCGACCCCTCCGCCGAAGCCTACCGCGAAATCACCCGCTTTACCCCGCTCGGCGGCAGAAGCTGGTCCACGTTTTTCACCGTGGGTGACCGCCTCATTATCCGCAACCAACGCGAGCTCGCCTGTTTCAGACTCGGCGATAACCGTTAATCTTCTGGCTCAGGCCACCTCGATCTTTTCAGAGCCGTGAACGGCTGTTCTGCTCCCTTTCTCAATCCCCAACCGAACCCCGGATCCATATTTCTTATGAAGCGCCTTACATCCTGCCTGCCCGTCTTATCCGTCCTGTTCCTCCTTTCCGCCTGTACCACCACGCCTGCGCCGAAGGCCCTCTCTGCCAAGGAGCGGTACGCCGCAGAGCTGATGGCCATCGTGCCGCCGGGCATCATGTTCGCGCAACTGGCCGAGCCTTTTGCGGCCCCTTACGCCACGCCGCAGAAGCAGGGCAAGGCGCACGCGAATTTCATGCGGAACGTGAACCTCAATGAGGTCGACCGCATCATCCGCGAGGCGCTCCTGCGACACTTCACTGAAGCGGAGCTGAAAGCGCTCGCCGCCTTCTACAGCACGACGGAAGGCCGAGCCTGCATGGCCAAGATCGCGCCGTTCGCCGCTGAGGTGGTGCCTGCCTGCTCCCACGAAGCCACCCAGGCGTTCCGCAAGACGGCCGCCGATGCCGCCCGCAACCTTCTTCTCCCCTAATCCCCTCTGGCGCGGCCAGCTTGCCACCGCCCTCTATCCGGTGCTATACTGTTATGCAAAAGCGCGGACAAATACGCCGTCAGAAAATCTAAGGACACACCCATGCAAACACCCGCTGAAACAGCCGCGGAAAAATTCCTCTCCGGCTACAACTGCGCCCAATCCGTCTTGTGGTCGTTCGCGCAAAGCCTCAACCTCGATCCGGACACCGCCCTGAAATGCGCCTGCGGCTTCGGCGCGGGCATGGGCCGCAGGCAGGAGGTCTGCGGCGCCGTCACCGGCGGCGTCATGGCGCTCGGACTGAAATACGGCCGGGGTGAGGCTCAGGATCGCACCGCCACCGAAAAGACATATGCCAAGACGCAGGAACTGATGCGGCGTTTTGAGGCCAAACACGGCACCTGCATCTGCAAAAAACTGCTCGACGGCTGCGACCTGAACACCGAAGCAGGGCGCGCACATTTCAATGATCAGGACATATTTAACAAGACGTGCGTACCCTGTGTCCGGACCGTGTCCGAAATCCTCGAAGATATGCTCAGGGAATGAACCGCCGGTCATCCCTTGTCAGCAACTCATAACTACAGTGGCTCCTTAGTGGCGGACGAGTGGGATGCCCAGCGGATGGGGATTAAGGCAACGTATGCCTCGCAGACCGACCTCGACCGGTTTTTTGCCAACGGAGATTTCAAGTTTTCATTATCAAACCTCGTGGACGGTGTGAAAACCGTCACCTTGAGCATGGGCGCGACTAATGACTATCCGGCGGTGCCAACTGTGACCAATCTAGTCCGAAGTTCCAGCGATCTTCCGCGCACTCCACATGCGCAACTACCACTACTTCAACGAGATGTCGAGACAGATACGGATTTCTACCGTTCCGGCTACTGGGCACACTTGCCTGGCCACGCAAGCCCATCCTGGTT
>CAZXVN010000606.1:0-2403 GCA_964643945.1 uncultured Lentisphaeraceae bacterium
TCATTGGCTTTTTCCTTTGTTTACCACGCAGGCAGAATACAGGAGTCAACAGACAGAATCCAGAATGAAAAGCCCGGCGCGCCTGGGGGTGGGGTCGTCTTTTCTTTGCTTCGCCAAGGATCCGGCTAGCGCCCAACCTCACTGCCACGCTTGACACACCCGTCCCGTTTGTAGCATGCTTTCCCTCGAGAAAACGCGACTTCAGACCGATCTCAACGGGTGAGTGCCCGTATCGCACGAAAAGCGGTTTCTTATCAAGTTAGCAGGCAGGAAGAGTTTCCATGAAGTTTATTGACAAAATTCTCGGAAAAGCAGAGCCCAAGCCCACGTTGACTGCAACTCTGAAGCGGGAGAGCGCCAACCTCTATGTGCTGCGCATTGGCGGCCTGTTGAACAAGGCGACCGTCAGCAACATCGAGGCGGTGGCCCGCCGCGACATCGATGGCGGCGCACAGGATCTGAAGATGCTGCTTATCCTGCAGGATGACTTCTTAGGCTGGGAGAGGGCTGGCAACTGGGGTGACGTGGATTTCTTCGCGCAGTATGGAGATCACATTGTCAAGATCGCCGTCGTCGGAGACACTCAGTGGGAAGCGCAAGTGCTCGCCTTTCTGGGTGCCGGTAGCCGTAAGGGAGAGGTCCGTTTCTTTCACCAGGGAAAAGATGCGGAGGCGCGAAGCTGGCTGGTTGCGCCATAGGTGCCCCGGTCACGCATCCAAGAGCCGGATTCAATATCCGGTAAAGTAATGTGATTGTATTCCTTGTTTATGGAGGTGTCCTGTTATGTGTGCGAGAAAACTTATGATGACAAAACAAACAAAAAAAATGCACATGGTTCGTGCTACCACGCTGGCCGGCGTGCTGGTAGCGCAGGCGGCTGAGAAAGGAACGTTTAGCTATGATGCGGAGTTTGTAGCGAAACACACCAAGGCGATCACGCTTAAGCGCGGCGATGCGCAGGTGCTGATCGCCCCGGCGTATCAGGGGCGCGTGATGACGAGCACAGCCGGAGGAGATGCCGGTGCGAGCTATGGCTGGCTGAATTATCCGGTGATCGAAAAAGGCGTGCTCAAGCCGGAGGAGGCGAAGGGCCGGCTCGAGGAGCACATCTTTATCTTCGGCGGCGAGGAGCGTTTCTGGATGGGGCCCGAGGGCGGACAGAACGCAATCTTTTTTGCGCCGGGCGCGGATTACACCTTCGATAACTGGCACACGCCGCCGGTCATCGACACCGAACCGTTCGAGGTCATGAAGTCTTCGGAGACGGAGGTGACCTTCGCAAAGGCCTTTTCGATCCGCAACCGTCAGGGAACGCTGCTGAACGGCGGCATCTTGCGCACGGTCCGGCTGCTCGACAACGCAGCGGCTGTGAAAGCGTTCGGCGTCACGCTGGGTGCCGCGTTGAAGTCGGTTGCCTATGAAACGGACAACACGCTGTCGAATGCAGGCGACAAGCCGTGGACGCAATCCGAGGGCTTGCTCTCGATCTGGCTGCTTGGCATGTATAAACCGTCGCCGCGCACAACGGTTGTGATCCCATTCAAGACCGGCAATGAGGCGGAACTTGGCCCGAAGGTCAACGACACGTATTTCGGGAAGGTTCCTCCAGATTACCTGGTGGTGAAGGATGGCGTGCTGTTCTTCCGAGGTGATGGTACGCGACGCGGCAAGATCGGGATCTCTCCGAAGCGCTCGCTGGGAATCGCGGGCAGCTACGATGCTGATAGCCGCACGCTGAATCTCGTGACTTACAACGTTCAGTCCGCGCCAGCCGGATACGTGAATTCGATGTGGGAAACGCAGAAAGAGCCCTATACGGGCGACGTGCTCAACTCGTACAATGACGGTTCACCCGGCGAGGGCAAGCCGCCGCTCGGCCCGTTCTACGAGCTCGAAACCTCGTCGCCGGCCGCGTTGCTCAACGTCGGCGGGACGATGCGCCACGTGATGCGCACCATCCACATTCAAGGTCCCGAAGCCGAACTCGACGCCATCGCCAAAGAAAAGCTCAGTGTCGGCCTGAAGGAGATTACGGGGGCGTTTAAAAAAGTGCCTGACAGACCCGAGTAGGTTTGGGGTTCGCGCCTAATTGCACACCATCAATCTTCCCTCTTTAGAAGAATCTGATAGAACATGGATACGACCAAGCCTCTCCATTAGTCGCCTTGATGGCACCGACAATCGGAAAGACAATTCCGACGACTCCCAGTACGATCAACAGCGGAATTCCGATCAGAACAAAACACAGGATCCCGAAGACGAGGCCAAGTATAAGCTCCGTGATAATCCAGTTGACCACGATGCAGCCGTGTCGATCGATTACATCCGAGTCATTCTTCTTGACCTGCCACAGTACGATCGGAACGATCAGCCCTGCTATAGGAACGATGTAGCCGCAGAATT
>CAZXVN010000607.1:0-7967 GCA_964643945.1 uncultured Lentisphaeraceae bacterium
ATCGAACGCATGAGCAGAGATTTGCGTTTGGACGGCGGTGTCATGTTGGGGAGGACAGGGCGATGGAAAAAACGATCACAAAAACAATGAGCATGGCAGCCGTCTTTATGCTTTTCGCTTTTCCTGTTTGGGCTGCAGGGGAAGTCCATAAATCAAGCGGTCAGAGGATCGTCGAGGGACTGCTTCCGCTCATCATCATTTTTAGCCTTCTATACTTCTTTCTCAGACGTGTTGGTCGGCGCAATGAGCCTTTTATGGAACGTGCCAGACTGAACATGGACACCGTCGAGAAACAGAACGAGCGAATCATCGCCCTGCTGGAAGAGATCGCAGAAAAGAAGCGGACGCCCGAATTAACACCTCCGCCGTTGCCTCGTGTCCCGGCAGGGCACTCGGAGGTAGAGGGTTGACATTCGGTCGTGGAGGAAAATTAATGAAAAGAATGATTCAACTAATTATGGGCCTCGCATGTGTCACCCTGCTGTCTGGGTGCGTTACATCAGCCAAGCGTGTTGGCAGTTCTGCGGAGATCATGGCGCCTGCTGCGGTTGCGGATAACATGGCAGAAACACGACCAGACAGAATGTTGATCTGGCAAGCTCACCTCGGTATTCAGGTCTGGAGCGTTAGCAATGCGGTGAGCAAGGCAACCGCCATGACCGAACGCCAAGGCGGCTTTGTCGAGAAGAAGTCTGACCAGGGAGAGGAAGCTGCAAGTGTAACGCTTCGCGTACCGGCCAAGACCTTCAAGACGGCATTGGCGACCCTGGAATCCCTTGGGACTGTGACCTACAGGAACGTCGAGGGTGAGGACGTTACGGAACAGTACATAGATGTCGAAGCCAGACTCAAGAACAAGATCGTCTTGCGGGACAGACTGAAGCAACTCCTGGAGAAGGCCATGGTCGTGAAAGATGTCCTCGCCATCGAAACGGAACTGAACCGCGTCCAGGGGGACATCGACTCGATGGAGGGGCGTATCAAGTCGCTCAAAGGCCAAGTCGAATACGCGACGGTCACGCTCAGTTTGGGAAGAAAGCCGATCCTCGGCCCCCTTGGCTATCTGTTCAAAGGACTGTGGTGGGGCGTCGAGAAACTGTTTGTGATCCGAGAATGAAGATCGGACCACACAATTCTGGCTAACGTCGTTCCGCTCCTCAGCCAGATTGTGACTTTTGGGCAACAGGAGAGACCATGAAGCGTGTATCACCATGCCTCATCATGCTGACGATACGATAGGTGATATGCTCGTTGGCGTTCTGGAAGGCATGACGTTCGCCATCCCCAAAGCAGTCATAATGGGCAGGAAGGATGCGATCAACAATACATCGGACGGTACCCGAAGCCGGGGAGTTGTGCCATGAAAAGAAACCTGACAATTGTTTTTCTCTCCGTTCTGCTGATGGGTTGCGCCTCTTGCGTGTCGCTGCTGACCTCGAGCAGACAATCATGGGAGATGGTTCAGTCCGTTGGTGGCCTCCGGGTGGACGACCCTGTTACTCATGCCGACGGGACGGTTTTCCTGCCCGTCATGTGCAATGTGAGCGGTCTTGACACGATCACCGTGAAGCCGACCATGATCAATTCCGCGCTTGTCGTGAGGAAGATAGGCACAAGGATTCGGGCAGGCAAAATTCAGATCAGGATCGTTACCTGCGTCGTCGATAAGAAGCACACGCCACTCATTGTAGGCGTTGACCTTGGAATCCTGAAGAGGGGAACATATCAGGTTGAGTATTTGAATCCGGATGGAAGTACGGTGTCTGTGAGGAAAGTCGAAATTACTAATGTTCCCGAAATCATCCAGACACCTTCTAAGGTAGCGCGCGATGTCCCATCGCGCCAGACGATAGAGGAGTGAACCTCCACTGGAACGCGACTACGCATCAGGAAATTGTCGCTGGATACGAGGCCGTTAACGGTGGCGCCGCGCCTAGGCTGCGGCAGTGGGCGATACCCGATCCTCATCCGACAGACGTAAATGTCGATAGTCTCGCCGTGGGTGGGAAGCATGCAAGTCCGTTAGTCCCGCTGCTAGAGGGTGCCCGGTGAGTGGACTGCAGGAAGGCCTTGGGAGAAACGCCGTAAAACGTTTTAAAGACGCGGGAGAAGTGGTAGGGATCCGTAAAACCAACGGTCTTTGCGATCTGCTTGATCAGCGCCGGGGAACCGCTCAGCAGATCGGTGGCATGCCGCATCTTCAGCCGGAGCAGCATTTGGTAAGGCGACTCCGAGCAATGCCGCTGAAACAGGCGGCAAAGATAAGGACCGTCGATGCCGCACTCCTGGGCGATCTCCCTTAGGGTGTGCAACTCGATGAAGCGGTTTTCAATCAGGTCCCTGCATTGGCGGTAAGTATGATGCGTTGTCGACTCCGCGTCGCCCTGCGACAGGGCATGCACGCGTATCTGAAGAAGCAGCAGTTCGAGCAGACAGGCGCAGATCGCTTGCGCGTGCACGCCGGCACCGCGTCCGCTCTGCTGAAGGTTCTCAAAAACATCCTGAATACGGGGCGTAGGGTTGAGGTAGCAAGGCGCGTGGCACGCGAGCGGGTGCTGCCGAAGCAGGCGCGTGAAGCGCGTCCCGCAAAAGTCGACGAAATACTTGATTAGCGGCTTCCCTGGATCGGTGGTGATCTCATGCCGGGTCTTGGGGCTGTAGTAGAAAACAGTCCCGGGGCGTAAGGGGTAGCGCTTTCCGCTCACTGTTAAGTCGCCTTTCCCGGCCGCCACGAATTCGATGCAATGGTATTTGAAACGGTTGCGCGCGATCCGGTAGTGAGGCTCGCACTTTTCCAGTCCGCCGCACACGACCGTTCCGAACGTTCCCTTTTCCGGGTTCAGATTCAGGAAGTAGTACTTTCCGAAAACGACCTGTTTCGAGATGAAGGCTGCGTATTTCATAGGGATATCGGTTTGAGAGGTTCAAGCTTCACAAATCAACAATATTGTCGATGGTGCGTTGCGTACCTGTGCGTTGACAGAAAATCCAACAATATCCATTACTTAGACAAGAATGTCCATTTCTATTTGTCAGGTTCCGGCGTATTCTATCAACGCACATTTGGGAAGAGGCAGGGACCCTAGCGGCAAACGAACGCACAGGATGACAATGATGACAGTCAATAATCGTGGTATGTCGGCAGACGCGATCGATCCGGACCGGGTTCCCAAGCGGACGCTTGCAAACGGCACTCGGATGCCGGTCGTAGGCATGGGCACGTTCGGTTCGGACAAGTACAGCGCCGCGCAGGTGGCCGACGCGGTGATTGAAGCGGCGGCCTTGGGTTACAGGCACTTCGATTGCGCCTCGGTCTACGGCAACGAGCCGCAGGTCGGGGTGTCGCTGAAACAGGTGATGGCCTCGAGGGTGAAGCGCGAGGATCTTTGGGTCACTTCCAAGGTCTGGAACGACAGGCACGGGAACGGCGAGGTGATCGCCTCGTGCAAGCAGTCGCTCAAAGACCTGGGGCTGGATTATCTCGATCTGTATCTGGTGCACTGGCCCTTCCCGAACTTCCACCCCAAGGGCTGTTCCGTGGACTACCACAATCCGGACGCCAAGCCGTACATCCATGAGGCTTATATGAAAACGTGGGGCCAGATGGAAGAGCTGGTCCGCCTGGGGCTGGTCAGGGCCATCGGCACGTCGAACATGACGATCCCCAAGATGAAATTGCTGTTGCGCGACTGCTCGGTGCGGCCGGCCGTGAACGAGATGGAACTGCACCCGCATTTGCAGCAGCCGGAACTCTACAACTTTATGGTCGGGAACGGCATCCAGCCGGTCGGCTTCTGCCCGCTCGGCTCGCCGTCGCGGCCTGAACGCGACCGCACGCCGTCCGACACGTCCGAGTCAGAAGACCCCGTCATCCTAGAAATCGCGAAGCGTCTGGACGTTCACCCGGCCGTGGTGTGCATCATGTGGGCGGTCAAGCGCGGCGAGGTGACGATTCCCTTCGCGGTCAAGCGTCCCCAGTTGCTGAGCAACCTCAAGGCGGCGGTCGAAAATCCGCTGACGCCGGAAGACATGTGCGTGCTCGCGGGGATCGACAAGAACTGCAGGCTGATCAAGGGGCAGGTCTTCGTGTGGCGCGAGGGGCTGTCGTGGGAAGACCTGTGGGACGAGGATGGTGTGATTCGGCAATAGAAAGAACGCTTAACGATTAAGATTAGGATTAAGATTACGATTACGAAGGTTGCCGATTCCTCCTAATCTTAATCCTAATCGTGCTCTTAATCCTGAGCACAACTTGAAGTTATAGGTTTTATTCATTCCAAGGAGACCCGCATGAGCAAGATTCCGAAGATGATGACGGGCGCGTATCTGCCGGGCGACAGTACGGTGGCGTTCAAGAAGTACATCATTCCCGAGCCGGGGCACGGCGAGGTCTTGCTGAAGACCAAGGCCTGCACCATCTGCGGGTCGGACATCCGCTGCATCTACCACGAGCACCTGGGCAAAGGGCCCGAAGGCTATCAGAAGGGCATGGTCGCGGGCCATGAGCCGGCCGGGCAGATCGTGAAATGCGGGCCGGGCATGCGCCGCTTCAAGGAGGGCGACCGCGTGGTGGTGTACCACATCTCCGGCTGCGGGCTCTGCAACGACTGCCGACGCGGCTACATGATCTCCTGCACCAGCGAGAAGTACCGCAAGGCCTACGGGTGGCAGCGCAACGGCGGCATGGCGCCGTACATGTTGGCTGAGGAGAAGGATCTGGTGCTGCTTCCGGATTCGCTGAGTTACGCCGACGGGGCGCAGGTCGCGTGCGGCTTCGGCACGGTCTACGAGGGGCTTGAGAAGATCGGTGTCTGCGGCAACGACGCCGTACTCGTGACCGGGCTTGGCCCCGTGGGTCTGGCGGCGCTGCAGCTCTGCAAGGCGATGGGCGCGCCCCTGACCATCGGCACGGACGTGAGCGAGGCGCGCATGAAAATCGCGAAGCGGCTCAAGCTGGCCGACCATGTGATCCCGGCGGGGCCGGATGCGGTGGCGCAGGTGAGGGCGCTCACCGGCGGCATGGGCGTCGAGCGCGCGGTCGAGTGCTCGGCCAGCGACAAGGGCCGGCTCACCGCGATTCAGGCCACGCGCAAGTGGGGCAAGATCGTGTTCCTCGGTGAGGGCGGCACGGTCGCCTTCAACCCGAGTCCGGACATCATCCACGACCAGAAGACGATCTGCGGCTCGTGGGTCACCAACATCTGGCGCATGGAAGAGCTGGTGGAGCGGCTTGTGCGCTGGGGGATTCATCCGGACCGGCTCATCACGCACCGCTTTGCGTTGGAAAAAGCGCCCGAGGCCTACGCGCTGATGGCCGGCGGCAACTGCGGCAAGGTGGCGGTCTGTTTCGACGAAGAGCTTAAGGATGGTATTGGCGACGGTATTCTTCTGTGCTGATCCCCGTCTGACTTCGAAAATAGCGTGCTATATGCGCGGCGTCCGAAAACCCTGTTGAGGTTGCGATCTCCGATATCGTCAGCGAGCTTTCAACCAGCATCTTCACGATGATCTCTACGCGCGTCCGGCGGATATGCTCGTTGATAGAGCGGTTCAATACCTCGCGGACGCGTTTTTCAAGAACCCGCCGCGACAGGCCTGCGGCCGAGGCGACTTCATCCACATAGAGTTCACGACGACAGTTGTCCCGGATGAAGGTCAGCGCGCGGGCGACATGGGGGTCAGGGACGGCCACGATGTCGGTGGAGGACCGGGTGACCACATGGCTGGGCCTGATCCGGATGGTCTGCGTGTCCTGCCGCCGGCTCCTCATGAGCCTGTCCAGCAGCGCCGCGGCATCATAACCGCCTTTTTCGGCTGTGATCGCGACGCTTGAGAGAGGAGTGCTCGATAACGTGCAGATCATTTCATCATTGTCGACGCCGATGATGGCAACCTGGTCAGGCACAAGGATGGCGGCTTTCTTGCAGGCTTCGGCGACTTGCTGGCTGCGCTCGTCAATGCAGGTCATCAGGCCGACGGGTTTCGGCAACAGACGCAGCCACTTCATCACATACTGCTGCTCTTTCTTCCACACCCGGTTGGCTGCTTGGGGCGGACGGTAAATGTGAACGCCAAGCCCTGCGGCTGCCACACCCGTCTCGAAGCCTTGGCAACGCTGGGCGGACCAGAACAGGTCCGGATAGCCGCAAAACGCGAAGTGGCGGAAGCCGCGTTCGAGCAGGTGCTGGGCCGCCATCTGACCGATCGCCTCATGGTCGCTGACAATGTTGGAGAAGCAGGGAATGTGTTCGGTCACAGAGTTGGACACGATGGCCGGCATGTGGAGTTTACGGATGTGACCCAGGTACGGTCCTTCACGCATGATGATGCCGTCGACGGTTTTGATTTGCTCCAGAAGTGCCTTACGCGAAGGCTGCTCCCAAAACGGGGCCTCGCGGAAAAAGATCCAAGGGCCGTGCAGATGCGAATAGTGTGCGATTCCGCTCAGCAGCGCCCGCTCATAGGCACGCGAAGGGTCAATCAAAAGCATGACATTCGGTATGTGGCTCGTTCGCAATCCGGTTAATAATAAACGCAAAGTGGCGTTCACAGCAAGCGGGATTCTGGGTATGATAGGCCACGATTATGACTGGGAACTTTTCTATGAAGCGGATAACGTCACGGGAACGGGTGCTGAGCGCCTTTATTCGGCAGGGGTACGACCGCATTCCTGTCAAGCACGAGGGCACGCCGGAGATCAACCGCCTGCTGATGGCGCATTTCGGGCTCTCCAACATGGAGCAGTTGCTGCGGGTGTTGGGCGACGATTTTCGGTATGCCGAGGCGGCGTATTGCGGGCCGGAGCTGCGGACATTCCCCGACGGCAGCATCGAAGGGTACTGGGGCGAGCGCTACACATACGCCGAGTTCGAAGGCGGCAAATATCTGGAGTCGGTCTACCCGCCCTTTGCTGGCGTGGAGACGCTCGACCAGTTGGACCGCTCGCACTTCCCGACTGCAGACTGGTTCGATTACTCGACCATCCGGTCGCAGTGCGAGGCGCTGCGGCGGCAGGGAGTGGCCGTGTGTTTCGGAACGGCCGGAGACATGGATTTCATCAACAGCATCGCCCGCGCCCGTGGCACGGAGCAGGTGCTGATCGATCTGTTCACGGATGATCCGGTCTATCTGGAGATCATGGAGGCGCGGTTCAGATTCTATTTCGAGCAGCACCGCCGGGCTCTGGAGGCGGCGGGCGGGCTGATCGATTTCACGCACATCGGCGAGGATCTGGGCACGCAACTCGCGCAGGTGATCGGCGACGAGATCTTCGAGCGCCACTTCGCGCCCAAGTTCAAGGCCTACTTCGAGATGGCCCACTCCTATGGGGCGCGGACGATGATGCACATGTGCGGCTGCGTGGCCGCGTTCCTGCCGCGCTTGAGCGAGCTGGGGCTCGACGTCTATGACGTGGTCCAGCCGACCACTGCCGCGACGGACATTGCGGAGCTCCAGAGGCTAGTCGGCGACCGCCTGACCTTTTGCGGCAGCGTCAGCGTCCAGAGCACGCTCGCTTTCGGCACGGCGCAGGAGGTCGAAGCCGAGGTGCGCCGCCGCTTGGAGCTGTTTCCGGAGGGCGGGCTTTTTCTCGGGCCGACCCACGCGATTCAGGTCGGCTCGCCCCTGGAGAACATCCTCGCGCTGTACCGGACAGCAGGCTCGCTTATGGAGACGGTTGACGATTCTATTCGAGCACTCGGCCAAGCCGAGGAACCCGACACCGGCAAGGTCAACCTGTCCAAATTGTTTTAGGCTCAAGGAGAATTTTACGGTGATGAACGCACGCGAACGTGTTCTCATGACACTGAGAAGAACGGGATTGCCAGACCGTATCCCCTTCGAAATCAGTTGGGGCTCTTTCACGCCGGTGCTGATGAAAACCTACCGTGAAAAGACCGGATCGGCGCTGCCGCCGGAGGAGTATTTTGATTTCGACACCCGGTTTGTCCTGCCAGGCCCTACGCGCC
>CAZXVN010000608.1:0-6211 GCA_964643945.1 uncultured Lentisphaeraceae bacterium
GCACCATCATCAGCATATACATGGGATCAAACATCATAAACCCCTCCTTGCTTTCCCTTCCCAACCGTGACCAGCAAAAAACATACCAACAACCCAGCCCGCGTCCCAAGCCCGGAATCCAGGCTTCCGGCGGCCCTCCGGTGTGCTGTTTTGTCCCACCAAGACCGTGACAGCGACGCGCTATGCCACAATGTTGATCAGCCGGTTGGGCACGCAGATCACCTTGCGGATGGCCTTGCCCGCCAGCGCCTCTTGCACGGACGGCAGCGCCAGAGCCAACTCTTTCATCGCGGCCTCGTCCGCATCCGTCGGCATCATGATGCGAGCCTTGGGCTTGCCCGCGATCTGAACCAGAATCTCGATCTCGTCCACTTTGAGGACCGCCTCGTCGTAAAGAGGCCACGGCGCATACGCCAGCGTCGCGGCATGCCCCAGCGACTCCCACAGCTCTTCGCACAGATGAGGCGCAAACGGCGCCAGCAACAACGTGTACGCTTCGGCCGCCTCGCGCGGCAACGGCTTGTTGTGGCCTGCAAACGCGTTGATGAAAATCATCATCTGGCTGATCGCCGTGTTGAAGCTCAAGGTCTCGAGGTCGTCCGTCACCTTCTTGATCGTCGCATGCAACAGGCGGCGCTGCGCGGCGTCCATCGGTTCATCGCTGACCGGCTGCTCCACAACCATGCGGAAGGAGCGTTTAAGGAATCGGAACACGCCCTCCACGCCGTGGGTGTTCCACGGCTTCGCCGCCTCCAGCGGCCCCATGAACATCTCGTAGAGGCGCATGCTGTCCGCACCGTAGTCGCGGATCACATCGTCAGGGTTCACCACGTTCTTCAACGACTTGGACATCTTGGCCGCAAACTCAACCAGCTTCTCGCCCGTCTCCTTGTGGAACGCGCCCTCCGGACGGTGTTCGACCTGTTCCATCGGCGCCAACGCGCCACGCGCGTCTTTGTATGAGAGGCCGAGGATCATGCCTTGGTTCACCAGTTTCTGGAACGGCTCGCGGGTCGAAACATAGCCAAGATCGAACAGCACTTTATGCCAGAAGCGCGCGTAGAGCAGGTGGAGCACCGCGTGCTCCGCCCCCCCCACATAGAGGTCCACCGGCATCCAGTACTTCTCTTTAGCGGCGTCCACCGCCGCCTGCGCGTTGTGCGGGTCGATGTAGCGCAGATAGTACCAGCAGGAGCCCGCCCACTGCGGCATGGTGTTGGTCTCGCGGCGGCCCTTCATGCCGGTGGCCGGATCCGTGTAGTCCAGCCAAGCCAGCGCCTTGGACAAGGGCGGCGCGCCCGTGCCGGTGGGCTTGAAATCCTCCAGCTCGGGCAGCCGCAGCGGCAGGTCGCCCTCATCCACCAGCCGCAGGCTGCCGTCTTGCATGTGGATGACCGGAAACGGCTCGCCCCAGTAACGCTGCCGGCTGAAGAGCCAGTCGCGCAGCTTGTACTTCACCGCGCCTTTGCCGATGCCGCGGGCCTCAAGCCAGGCGGTGGTCACACGCTTGGAGTCGCTGACCTCCATGCCGTTGATGTCGAGCCCCTGCGCATTGGCCGAGCGAATCATGCGTCCGTTGCCCGTCCAGCACGCCTGGCCCGCCAGCACGGCCGCCACATCCGCCCCGGCGGCCGCGGCCTCCTGGGCGTCAGGCTCAATAATGCAGACGACCGGAATCGAGAACTTCTGCGCGAACTCGAAGTCGCGCGTGTCATGCGCGGGCACCGCCATGATCGCGCCCGTGCCATAGCTGATCAGCACATAGTCCGCGATCCAGACCGGAATCTGCCCGCCGGTCACCGGGTTCACCGCAAACGCGCCCGTGAACACTCCGGTCTTCTCGGTGTTGAGTTCCGTCCGGTCCATATCGCTCTTGCGTGCAGAAGCCTCGCGATAGCGGGTCACCGCCTCACGCTGGGCCGCGCCGGCGATGGCGTCGATCAGCGGATGCTCGGGCGAGAGCACCATATAGGTCGCCCCGAAAAGCGTGTCGGGCCGCGTGGTGTAGACGGTGACGGGCTGCCCCGAGCCCGCCATCGCGAAAGTCACCTCCGCGCCCTCGGACTTGCCGATCCAGTTGCGCTGCATCTCCTTGATGCCTTCCGACCAGTCGAGCCCCTCCAAATCATCCAGCAGCCGCTCGGCGTACTCGGTGATCTTGAGCATCCACTGCCGCATCGGCTTGCGCACCACCGGGTGGTTGCCGCGCTCGCTGCGGCCGTCGATCACCTCTTCGTTCGCCAGCACCGTGCCCAGCGCCGGACACCAGTTCACCGGCACCTCCGCCACATACGCCAAGCCTTTTTTATAGAGCTGCTCAAAGATCCATTGTGTCCACTGGTAATACTTCGGATCGGTCGTGTTGACCTCGCGGTCCCAGTCGTAGCTGAACCCCAGCGCCTTGATCTGCTCGCGGAAGCGGTTGATGTTACACTCGGTCGTGGTCGCAGGATGGGTGCCGCTCTCCATGGCATACTGTTCGGCGGGCAGCCCGAAGGCGTCCCACCCCATCGGATGCAACACGTTGAAACCGCGCATACGCTTATATCGGCAGAGAATATCCGTGGCCGTGTAACCCTCCGGATGGCCCACGTGGAGCCCCGCGCCGCTGGGGTAAGGGAACATGTCCAGGCAGTAGAATTTGGGCTTGCCGGGCGCGAAGTCGCTCACTTTGAACGTCTTGTTCGCCTCCCAATACGCTTGCCATTTCTTCTCAATCGCCGTGAACTCATATTCGCGTGTGGTCATAACAGGATCCCGTGTGTGAAAAGTGCAATATAGCATCTTGGAAGCGGAATATCTATACGGCTTTACATGCGGCGGCAAGCGCGGTACTGTTGAAGCGGAAATGGCCGATGCGCAAAGACCGCCACACACACGCCGGACGCCGCCCGCCCCTTTTTAAACGGCTCCAGATAAGCAAACGCCTGACGCCCAATGAGCGTCAGGCCGTGTGGCTGATTCTCAGCCTTTTTCTGCTCGGCCTGCTGGTCCGCTGGTACCGGCTCGCGCATGTGCGCTGAACCGGCGCCCCGCAAGCCCAGCCCCCTTACGGCTCGGTCTTCAGCGGCTGCACGATCACGCGCGGATCTTCCATCTCAATCATCCCGCGGGAATAGAGGCTCTTCGCATCCCAGTCCAAGAACAGATACGAGAACACATTCGTGACCGTCATCCGACTGGTATGGTTCGTATCAAAAGAGGCGCGGCTGAGCGAATACTGCGCAAGGAGCAGCCATTGTGGATCCGACAGCCCCTGCTTGGCCTCGAGCTTCAGCACGGAGTTTCCTTGCAGATTCGTGACGTTCTGGTTGTTGAGCTCAAGCTTGACGGTCGCATGGGCATTGCTGACCGCATCGACGTTAAACTTCGTCACCATGAATTCGAGATAATTCGTGACGGTCGGGTTGGCGTTGAGCCAATACAGCTCGGTCAACGTCAGCTCGCGCCCGTTATAACTGCTCGGCACCAGAGGGGCGTCGCCAAAGCCGAGGAGCCAGTCGATCATGTCCGCATTGCCTTCGACGTCGGAAACGTCCTGCCGCAGGTCGATCATCACATCGACGTTGATGTTGGTCTGTATATCCGTCAGCCCCAGCGTGTAGGTGTTTGTCACGCCGCCTGGCGCGAGCTGTTCAACGAGATTCTTCTTCACCGAGAAGATGCGGTACCAGGCGTCCGCCACATAGGTGATGTTCGTCGAAGAGCCCCGGTGCGCTTTAAAGGAGTAGTACGTGGTGCGCTTGCCGTTCTGGGTCGCCTTGTCCGAGTTCATGACCGAGGTGATCAACACATTCGAAACGCCAGGTATGATCACATCGGCAGGCGTCACGACCTGTCCAACATTCACCCAGCCCGGCGTCCACAGCTGCGGGAAGTACCAATCGCTGATCACCCTTCCGGTTCCGTTGGTGACGCCCAGCGAGCCCTCGTTGTATTCGCGGCCCACATACACAAACCGCTTCTGGGGGTCGTTCGCGGCCCAGAGCGAGCCTGAGAAAGAATCGCCCCACGTCGCGTTCCAGTCATAAGCAACCACGTGCTCGTACATCCCCAGCGGACGCCGCAACCTCAGCCCGCCCGGCATGATGCGCGGAATCGACTCCGACAGCCCCGGGTACCCATAGTCGAGCTTAGGCAGCGGCGGCACGTTCGCGGGCCTGAAGGCCGGATGTTCGCCGATCACAAAGAACGCATACCCGTTCGTGCTCACTTCTTGCGGCGGCAACCCGGCCGGGATCTGGATCGTCTGTGTCGCATACCCCTCGGTGGTCACGAGGTCCACTTTCCACCCGGCCAGGTCAACCCCGGCCGGCACAGCAATCTCGATGTACTGGTTATCCCAGATGCCGTGCACCTGCACGCCGTTCACAATTATATAGTCGGTCGCATTGACTTCGTTGATCCATATCGCGCCCAACGGCACCCCGTACACGATATAATACGGAGACCACCCCTGCGCCGCAAAGGTCTGGTTCAAATCCGTCGGGTAGTACCAGGCCGGACTGTCGAAAGTTTTCTGATCTTCGCGCAGCGGGATCCCGCCCAGATAGTCGGCGTACACATGGTACTGCACCACCTGGTCCT
Source organism: uncultured Lentisphaeraceae bacterium (assembly GCA_964643945.1). GTDB lineage: Bacteria > Verrucomicrobiota > Kiritimatiellia > RFP12 > UBA1067 > JAHFSX01. Next base: position 4,588 of record CAZXVN010000608.1, read on the forward strand.
GCTCTTGAACCGGAATGTCGTTGGTCGGCGACGTCCGGTAGATCAGCGGATTCTCCGCCGTCGGATACATCGGCTTCCTGACCTTCTGGCCGGCCGGCCAATTGTTCACGCCCCAGACGTTCGTGCCGAGGTAGTACTCGACGTACATATGAATGTTCGAGGGCGTCAGCTGGATATTCGAGATCTGCGCCTCCACGCCCACATCATCCGACACCAGCGGCTGGAAGCGGGTCGTGCTGTACGTGCCGTCGCCTTCCTCGCACAGAACCTTGACGTTCACAATCTCGAAGCCCGGGAAGACCGGCTCGGTCACGGCGACCTCTTCCAGACAGACACGGCGGGCGGCGGTTCCGGGTGGCGTCTTCGTCTGCAGCCGGACCGCATTGTATTTCTCCCCTTCCAGCCCGTCCGGCTTGTACGAATAGGCCTGGTACAGCATGTTCGAGATGTTTTCAATCGTGGCGAGCAGGGACCACTGGCCGTTTGGCGCATACCACCCGTTCGTGGTGGCGTAGATGTACACCGTCGCGGGCTGGCCGCTGGAGTAGGCACGCGCATTGAAGGTCACCCCGCCCAGTCCGCCATACAGCAACGGCGTCTGCAAGAAGGGCTCGCTCTGATCCTGAGGCGTCGGGAGGGCTTCAAGCGTGGTACTGTTGTTCAGGAAACACACCGTCGTATTGTCCAGCGCCACGCGCGTCTTGTCCGTATCCGTGATCTTCGCGTTGTACACCTTCCAGGCGGTCGTGCCGACGTCCGGCTCGTCCCAGACGGCCGCGCTGTCGATCTCGACCACCGCGTTGGTGTACACCCCGCTACGCTCTTTGAGCACCCGGAAGTAGCCCGCGTTCGTGGTGCTCCCGAGATAAGAGGTCAGGTGCAGCCATCCGGTCATGTTCGTGGTCACAATTAACGAAGACATGTTCACCCAGACCGAGGGCGTGCGCTTGAGCGCGTATTGCACCGTGAGCTTCGCGGGCTTGCTGACCACCCGGTAATCGAACTCCATCAGCCCCAGCCCGGTTTCGAGCAAGGGAGAGCGGACCGCCTGATCAATGGCCGGATTGGCCCGCGTATGGTCGAGCTGCACCACCTTCTCTTTAGCCGCCATGCTGGACTTCAAAAATGAGCCGTCACCCGGATCCGCTATCGCCAGCCACGTCGTGCCGTTGTTCTTGCTGTAGGCCACGCCGAGGCCGCTGCTGCCGCCCACGCCGCCCCCCTGCGGACCGACACCGCCGCCAGCCTGTCCGACCCTCAGCTCAAAGCTGTACCAGCCGGCCGACAACGTGCGGGTGGCGGTCGACTGTCCCCCCCAGTTCTGATCGTTCAGGACATTCGCGCCGTTGATTTTAAGCAGCACGTTATCGTCGAAATTCTCGCCGAACATGTAGGCCGTGCCGTCGAGATAAATGGCGCCGCTGTAAATGTACGTGGTGTTGTCGGCCCAGCCGGTGTTGACGTTGGCCATCTGCGTGGTCAGCCGGACTGCGCCTCCAGGATTGGGATCGGTCGTGTTGTTGGCGGTAGGGAGCAAACCTTCGGTCAGCCCCGCAGGCCCCGACGGCAACAACACGCCCGACGCCTGCACCATCCACGCCTCCGTGGCCAGCCAGTCGGAGGC
>CAZXVN010000609.1:0-15761 GCA_964643945.1 uncultured Lentisphaeraceae bacterium
GATACGCATACTGGAAATTGTCGATGCGCTGGCCGCCCTCGCCGATATCCCTGCCCGACCCTTTCACGGTGAACGTGCCGTTGTCGCCGTTCGCCCCGCCCCACGGCCGCTGCTCATATCCGATGAAGCCCGTCTGCCAGCCCGGAGGCAGCAGGCCTGCTGTCGAAAACGGGATCGAGGCCGCCGCCCACGCGTCCCCCTTGCTGTTGACGGCCCGGCAGCGGTAATAATGATTGGTCCACGGCTGCAGGCCGGTGACCGGCGCCGAAAAAACCTCGCCGGCTTTCTTGACGCCAAGCTCTTTCGAATACTGCCAGCCGCCGGGCTTTGCGCCGCCGTCGGCGGTGCCCCAGTAGACGGTGACCTGGGTCGGCGAGACCGACTCGAACAAAATCTTGCCCGACAGGGTGGCGCCGGTTGCCGTGACCTGCGACGCCCAGTCGCCATTGTTTACCGCCGAGGGGAGGCCGGATGACGCGTAGGACAGCGTGACCTTCTTCTCAAATGCCGGCCCCCACTCGCTGTCCATGCGGTCAAGCGCAACGAACCGGTTGTCGGGCGTTATCCTCGCCACGACCAGATCGCCGTTGCTGCTGATCCAGTTGATGCCGCGCCAGACATTGTTCACCCCGCCGCCTTGGTGGCCCACCAGAATGGCGATGACATTGTAATCCTGCAGGACTTTCTGAAGCTTGTCCGCCGCGCTGAAGGTCCACCAGTTTTCGTCGACCGGGCGGAAATGCTGAATATACACCACCGGCCGCCCCGAGTTGCCGACATGCTCCTTCAGATCCTGCACCAGAAAATCCCGGGCGACTTGCGGGTGGTGTCCCGGCCCGTAGGCGTCGGCCTCGCCGAACCACTCGTTGCCGCCAAACAGGTTCGCGTTCACAAAATGCACGCCGTCCCAGTCCCACGAGTAGTGGTAGCCGTTCGACGACACGTTGTCGATAAGGCCGAGCTTCTTGCGGGCGGCGTTGCGTTCCTTGATCTGGCTGAAGACGAACATGTTCTTGTTCACGTCATGGTTGCCGAGGCCCTCGAACACCGGGAACTGACAGCGCCCCTCGCCGTTGACCCCGAAATCGGCCACATAGTCCGCCCACTGCGTCGGATATTTCTCGTCGACCGCGCCGTCGTTGATCAGGTCGCCCGACATGATGATCCCGCGCGGCTTGGCGACCGTTCCGCCGATCGTCGCCGGATACGGTTTGCCGGGAAGCCCGTTGATCACCTCCATCTTCTCGCTCTTCACTTTGGGCGGCGATTTCCCGCCGTTATCCGCACCGTAGTGGATGTCGGAATAGCTGAAAAAGGTGATGTCTGCCGCTTGGACAGATAACGCGGTGAAGGCCGTCAAGAGTCCTGCGACTCCGCGGCCCCATGCAAATGACTGACAACCTGCCTGCTTCATCGCTGTTTCCCGCCAGGCGGTTTGCCGAAGCGCTGGCGCGGAGCCCACTCGCGCCTGTCCACCTCTTCGAGCTTGCGCTGCTCGTCCGGCGTATCCAGGCCCCCATAAACATAGGCCGCCATCCCGCACTTCGCACCATCGGTCTGAAAAACAAGAAAGCCGTATTCGGACCGGTAGACCTTCGAATGCGGATTATCCTTGGCATGCTCCGGTTTGTAAAGACTCGCGCCCGCGCCGCCCGCGATCAGCATGGAGGTGCCGCCCGGCTCCGACCGCTCGTAGCAATGGTCATGCCCGGCAATGAGCGCCGTCACGCCGTAGGTGTCGAAGATCGGGAAATGGACCTCCTTGCCCAGACTGTCGTTCCCGTGACTGCCGGACGACCATGCCGGAGGGTGTGTGAACGCGAAGATGAACGGGGCCTTGCTGGCGGCCAGCTCTTTTTCCATGCGCACGAGATTCGCCGACCCTTTACCCCAGTTCTCAAACCGGTTCATCGCGAAAAGCTGGACAGGCCCGATCAGCTGCGTATAACTGCTGCGCTCATCCTGTGGGAAACCGAACAGTTCGTAAATCATTGAAACGTTGTTCTCGTGGTTGCCGAAGGTGTAGAAACACGGAACCGTTGCCAGAAATTCCTCCGAAGGTTTAGAAAACTCTCTGTCCCACGCCTCGTAATCATTGCCGTTGCCGATGATGTCACCCGTGTGCATCACAAAATCCGGCTTGAATTTCATCGCCTCGGCAGTGATGCGGCCCCATATCTTCGGGTTGTTGCGCGCGTCGCCGAACGCCACAAACGTCCAAGGGCCTTTGCTGGACAGCGTCTTCACCTTCCACGTTTTTGAAGAAGCCGTGGCGCCGCCTCCGACGAGCGATGCCACAAGTTTGTATTCATAGCCCTTGCCTTCTTTGAGCCCGTCGGCGCGGAGACGGTGAATCACACCCGGCTTGCTGGCCCAGGTGCGCCCATCGCAGTGCAGCGTGACAATCGCCGGCATGCGCGTGCGGCAGCCGACCGTGAAGTAGTCATACCCTGCGGCACCCAGCACCGGGCCGGTCCGGATTTCGAATTGTTTGACATCGCCGGGGTTAAGCGCCAACGTGATTTCGCCGGATGACGAAGGCGATAACTTTCCTTTATCCTCTCTGACGTTTACCTTGAAGCTGGCCTCCAGCACATTCTTGCCAACCTTGAGCGCGGAAACCGGAAGGCCCTCCCATTCGGGGAAGAACATGTCCTTGGGCGGCCCAAGAAGCGCCTGGCCGTTCAACGTCCACTCGCTGATGTGCGGGTTTTTCTTCAGCGTCAGCACCGGGGTGCGGGGAAGGGCCTGCACCGTGAATTCCGTACGCAGCATAAGGGCATATGTCCCCTGCTTGCCAAACGTAATCTCCGGCACCCAGCCTTCAGGTCCTGCCGCCCTGTTGGTGGTCACCCACACCGTGGCCTTTTCCAGAAGATTCTGTGCCGACGTTGAAACCGCGAGCAGGCTGCCCATCGCGACGCTCACGATGCCGCACTTCCACGCATGTGTCAAACAGCTCACTCTCATGGCGGATCACCTTCCTTCCTAAAGATTCTGGTCACGGTCCTGAACGTGCGCCCCGGGTCCGCCTATTCCCCAATCACATGTGTGTACTCGGGCTCGACATTGTCAAAGTACAGACCCTGAAACTGGCCTGCACTGAGCTTCGGCGCTTGGCCGTCCTCAGGTTTGGGAACCGGGCCGGCAACAATCGGGGGCAGGCCGATTTCCACTTTGTACGGCGTGTCGGGATTGAGCGACGCCACATCGGCATAGAACCCGATGAACGTCTGGTTCCCGCTGTTCGTGTAAATGCCGTTAAAGGCCTTCTTGATGTCAAACGGCTGGCCGTTGAGCTTCATCGTCACGTTCATGTCCGGCTTGGCGTCAGCGATATTGACGAAAAGGAGCAGGCGTTCCGGGCCGATCCACGGGGCGATCCGGTCGTCCTCCGTATAAGGGACGGGCCAGGCCGCTTTGCGTGCCTGAAGCTGATCGAAAATCCGTTTCGGGATGGAGAATTCACCCGTGAAGGTCTCGCCGCTGAAGACCGGGCTATACGTTCCAACCTGCTGACACTGGCTGAACGGCGCACCTGCGAATTTCACGTTCAGGGAGACCGCCGAGCCTGACTGAGAGTATTTCGCGGATTTGCCGTTGACCGTCACCGCCGTGACCGCACTCCCTTTGGGCAGAGCCACCACCAGGTCGCACGAGGTTCCGGTTTCTCCGCGGACGTCCTTGAGTTCGAGCCGGCCGCCCCTGAGCGCGGCCGTGCCGGTTGCGTTGAACAGGACGGGCTTGCCGGTCTTCGGCGCAGGATTGACGGCGAGCACGACCGCGCTTGCGCCGTCCATAAGCAGGCTGACCTTGTCGCCGGCTTGCCAGATTCCGGCGCCGGGTTTGCCGATCAGCATGCCCTCGCGCGGGTACAGCTGTGTGACGACGAACGCCTCGCCCTTGTTCAGGCCGATGGATGGATCAAGCGTGAACTCGGCATTCAGCTTGCGGTAATTCGCGTTGAAGAGGAACACAAAGCCGTGGTCGTCTTTGAAGGCGGCACTGGCATCGGTGCGACCCACCATGGGCGGGGCGAGGATACGCAGGTTATGCAAGACATCCATGTTCTGGTCTGTCCAGTCGAGCCACTGGCGCCACCACTGCTGGTCAGCTTTGGAGAAGGCTTTGAATTCGTCCACATCGCGCGCCGGCATGAAGTTGAGCACATGGTTGTAGGGTGCCGTGGCGATCGAGGAGAGCACCGAGTAACGCCAGCCGAGATAGTCCCAGTCCGCGCGGCGCCAGGGGTCGCGGTGCATGACGCCCTTGCCGTCGGCACGCTGGGTCTGGTGGGTCATGTAGCCAGGGACGAGTTCGACGGGGTAGAAGCCTTCCATGAGGAACCGCCAGTTGACCCAGCGGATATGGTTGGCCGAGAGCCGGTCCGTGTGCAGGTCGGCGCGGGCTCTGAAGCTGCCGGGCTGTTCGTCACCGCCGAAGGGATGGGGATACGTGCCGCCGACAACGGTCCACGGGCCAAACCAGCAGTACTGCTGGCGGCCGTCGACAAGGATGTCGGGGCACTGCTTGCGCAACTCGGTGAGGATCCTCCGGCACCCGTACCACTGGGCGTACTTGCTGCTGACTTTATTCGTGCTGTTCTCCGGGTTGGTGTACGCAATCCACCAGTGGTCGAATGAATACCCGCCGACACCCGTTTTCTTTTCGAACGCGACGAGCTTCTTCACGAACCAGTCTTGAAAGCTGCGGACGCCGGTATCGACCTGGATGTAGCCGCCGGGTTTGTTGTTGCACCATTGGGTCCAGTCAAGGTCCTGCATCCACGGCATGCTGGGGTAGGCATAGGCAACCAGCTTGATGTTCCGGGCCTTGGCGTAACTCAGCATCTCCTGAATACCGGCCGGCACGGCATCCCGGGCAGGGTCCCATTGGTTATTCCGGATCTTCTGGCCCATGCCCAGCCAGAGCAGGTTCTCCCATCCCCAGGCGTCACGGCACTCTTTCTGATCCGAAACCTGGCTGTTGGCTGGCGCATAGAGAATGTAATGGCACCCCACCTCCGCCGCGCGGTCGATGATGCGCTTGTACTCGGTCATGCCGTCGGGCGTGCCGCAGTCAATCTGGTAATCATTCACACACCAGCCGACATGGATCCTCAGGCTCTTCTCGGGTTTGACCAGGGTGAAGGACCTGACAAGCTGCTGGTAGGCCTCGACTTCCGCGAGGTCGATCTTCTCGGCCTCCGCAACGGTCTTTTCGGGATTGGGCAGGTAGTTCCATTCCGCCGGCGCATTTTTGATGATTTCAGCGCCGCTGAGCGCATAGACGGCCAGACAGGCGCGGTCAGACTCGAAAGGCCCGAACGCGGACTTCCACTCCATGTCGGGCTCATAGGCCAGAGTGATGATGCGGTCGGCATACTTCGATTTTGTGAAGAAATTCTGCACGGCGCACAACATCCCGCAGGCCGGTTTGTCGCCCGCGCCGAAACGGAGGAACAGGTTGCCCTTGGCCTGCTTGAACAGGCCTGCGGTTTTCTCATCCAGTTCCCCGCGAAACGCGTCGATCGTCTTGACACGGTACGAGGCGCCGTCTGTCCTGGAAAGGATCAACTGCTTGCTGATGAAGTTCCAGTCTGGCTGCAGCTCATAGACGACGTTGAGGGTCCAGCTGTTGACTTGATACGTGTAGGTGACGGCGTTCCTGCCCCGCTTCATGCCGGACGGCGTCAGGGCGGCAGTATGGATGGTCTGGTCATCCACCTGGATCGTGGAGCTTTCGCTCTTGAATGTGTAAGCCGTGTTGTTCGAAAGGTCGCGGATGCTTGTCAGACCTGCCGGGTTGAAGCTGGCCGTGATTTTTTTGCTTTTCAGAACAGGCGCATCCTCGGAGAATGCCGCTGCACAGAGGCCCGTGCTCAGGAGGCCTGTGACCCAGAGAGCCGAAAAGAATGATCGGGTGTGTTGCTTCATCGCTGTATTCCTTTTTTGGATTCCTTGTGAAAGACAAGACTGAACGCGGTCAGCGCCGCCACATGGCATTGACGTCAGTTCGCAAGCGCCACTGAATAAATTTCAAGGCTGTCGATCAGCCCTTTGAAGAAGCCCCCTTTCCTGCCGCGTCCAATATAACACTCGGTGGCATTAACGTCATCGGGATTCAGAGTCATCGCGTTATTCTTATCCGCGACGACGCCGTCAATCAGCAGCGTCCCGGCATCTTCCGAAAGAACAACCGTAATAACGGTCCATTTGCCCAGCATGAGCGCGGGCGCTTTGAGAACCTGCTGCTTGCCGTCCTTGCTGATCACAAACGCGCACTTCCCGCCTAGGAAAGGAGTCAGATAAACACTGTCCCCCTTGTCGTTAGAGAAATCGAAAATCCGCTCATCCGCCACACCCTGCCATTTGACCTTCGCCTTGATGGTGATATCACGCATGTCGGCAACATCCTTCTGCAACTCCACGAACTGGTTCTTGCCGTTCAAAGCCAGTGCATGGTTGGTCGTGTTCGTCCTTCCTCCGGAATTCGTCTGGCTGGACTTTGTGGTTTTCCCTTCCGCAACGGTCTCGAATGCCGGCCCGTTGACGAGATAGCCCCAGGTCGCGCCGAAGGCGTCACACGCCATCCATGGATGCTCGGTCGCGAAGTCGTAAGCGGCGTAGAGCCCGCCGAACTCTTCGTCCACTTCGCCCGGGTTTTTCCCCTGCCCCCAGCTCCAGGTGAACCACTTGCCCTTGGCCACCTCATTGCCCTTGCAGTAGGATCCGTCAACCATGCTGGTGCCGCTCACATTGCCGAACGAGAGTGCCCCGCCCTTGAGAACGGCGTAGCCGCTACACGTCTTGTCACGCTCCTCGGCGTGCTCAAGCAGCTTGGCCTGATCCTTAATCGTGGCGTGCCATGTCCGGGCATAGTCCCTGACCTTGGCATAGTCCTGGATCACGGAACCTTCGCCGACGTAAGCATACCCGCTCACAATCGCGTGATCGCGAACCGTCGCGTTTTGGACAACCGCATAGTCCAGAATGCGCGCATGCCCCAGCACCTTTGAAGGGCCCAGAACCTGCGCCTTGGGCCCGACGTAGGCCGTGGCCTCCACTTGAGCCAGGTTTTCAACAAACCCGCCGCCGTTGGAGTGCGAAGAGCCTGTCACCCTGGGCTTCTCTGGAATCATCACGTCCAGCGGCTCGCAGCCTGTCAGCTTAACCTGGTAGGGAAAAGGCTCCTGCTCAAAGGACCGGAAATCACCGACCATGTTGATGGCTATCAGGTTCGTGGGGGTCGCACACACAACGAGATAAAGCTCCTTGGTGTCATCGCCTGTCTTAAAGGTCAACGGCTCGCCGGGGGCTACAATCTTGCTGTAGGTCGGCAGGCCCTCGGCATCCACCCCCACGAACCCCGCCCGCCAGTCCGAACCGCGTTGGGGATGGATGCAGCCGGAAAGCACGACCACCACCTCACGCGCCTTGATCTTCAGCGGGCAGATATTCCAGCCCAGTTGCTGAGGGGCCATCTCCTTGGGCACACGCCACCACTGCTTGTCATAAGGAACCTGCTTCAACAGGATGCGGGAGTAGCGCAGAATCTCGGCCTTAGCCCCCTGGGCTTCTTCCCGGTATACATGACCGAGGTGCGCAACGCCATCGTTACCTTTCCCGTCAAGGAAGGTCTTGTAATCCCAGGTGACATTCCGCTGCACCATCCTTGTGTACTCATAAGCCAGCGGCGTCGAAGGATCGGGATCAATGCGGGTGAAGGTCGCCCACGGATACGGGTTCTTGTCTGTTTCCGTTGCCCCGTCATACCACATCTTGGAGATAAACATCGGGCCGTATTCGGGAGTCTGGGCCAGATGCTCGAACATCAGGCGCTCGTGGTAGTAATCCCTGCCGTTGGCGGGAAAGTACATGCAGACCCGGCTGCAGCAACTCGGCGGCATGGTCTGGTAAATGCCGTTATACGTCTGGGGGAAATTCGCATGCGCCTCCCAGTAGTTTCCCTGCATGGCACCGCCGGTCTGCGCCTGCCAGCCATGCACCAGCTCATGCGGGTTACAGTGACCCGCCCCCTGACAGGCCCACCCGAAGTTGTCATCCACCCCCATCCAGCTCCCATTCGACGGCTGGATCGGCGTTTTGTATTTGATGCCGTCGCCCCTCATCTCAGGCTTCCGGCTGACCACCGATGAACGCAGGGCCATCCTTTCTGAATAGGTGTGGTAGTTCCTCTCAGCCAGCTCCCACAGCGGCCCGCCATCCACGGTGCGCTCGTCAAACTCTTTTCTTCGGCTGGTGTCCCAGCCTTGCATCTCGACCGGATCCACACAGTGCCGGAAGTGGGCCGATTCCTTGACCCACCACTTGTCGGGCTCGGTCCGCCACCAGTTGTGCATCTCCGTCCCCAACATCACGCCGCCCTTGAAGTTGTGAAGGACCTCCTCCTCGGTCATCGCCGCATCGTGCAGGCGCACCGCCGCCAGATCCCCCTTAAACGACGGCTTGCCGGCGGAAGCGCCGCCCAGCACCAGGCTGTGCCCTTCCTTGATGATCATCGTGCGCTTCCCGCTGGAAACTTTCACGCCGTCAACGTACCAGTTCTCCTTTTCCGGCGTACAGTTCACGACAAGGTGACGCCATTGGTCTGAGCCCGTGAAGCCATTCGGATAGGAAAGTGAAGCAGAAGCCTCCTTGCCGTCCTTCGACTGCCAGCCGAGGACTTGCTCTCCTTTCGCAGGGCTCTCATCCCGCAGCCAGACCTCCAGGGCCATGCTCTGCTTACCTGCAATCTTCTTCTCGACAGGAAAGTTGCCCTTCAGAAAGTCGTTGCCGTCAAACCTGACCCCGCAGCGGACGCCGGCGCCGGCAACAGCATGGGGATACTTCTCGTCGCGCTCTTTGCAGGGCACCTGGAATCCAAAGTCGCCGAACGTGCCGCCGACACTGTTGTAATTCCCGCCGCCCGAATAGCCGCAGTTGTACCAGTTCAGCACGGTGTCCTTCTCATAGGTCCGCGACACCATGAACTCCGCGTGGAGGTCAATGGAAAGCCGGCCCGCCACAGCCAGTTCGCCCATGGGCTGCTTCGTGACCAGAGAGACCTCCTTTTCCAGCGCCAGCCCCGTTCCGGCCACGTTCACGCAAACGGCCGCGATCCAAACCGTGCCAAACTTCATTGTCCTGTCCCCCCCCCGTTATTAGCAAGCTGTGTGTTGAGCGTTCAACGTTTGGGCCGTCTAAGCGGTCCTACTCCAGCGTGGGCCAGACGGTTTTTCCTTCCTTCTGTTCCTGAAGATTTTCGTAGGAACCGTAGAAATCGCTGTTGCAGTCCATCCACAAGGTCAGGCGGTGCAAATCTTCCTTGCTGAGTTTCAGGTCGTGATGGCCCTTGATCAGCATCTGGTACAGTTTGCTGGCGCGGGCGCCGATCTGTCCGGGCTTGCTGTCTGGGATGTTGTCAAAGACCGCGTTATCCCAGAAGAAGGTAAACGTGCGCAGCGACTCGTACGAGGTGAAAAAACTGCCGTCATTCTTTTTTTCACCCTGCGTCAGCTCTGGAGGATTCTTGCCCTCGGCCTTGCTTTTCTTGTGGCACGCCACGCAGTTCTTGTCCAGAACCGGCTGAACGAGGATCGGATAGCTGAAGGGCTTGGAGCCCGGAAGGTCGGGCTTAAGCGCTGAAGGCTTGCGCTTGAGCGCCTTGGGCTGGCTCTTGCTCATGCCGTAGCCGGTCGTGGGCGAATTGTGGCAGCCCAGGCAGGTCAGGGTCTCGCCCGGATGGACGTACGTGGCGCTGCGCATGGACTGCACGGCCATGCCGTCCGCGTCCAGCGCCTGAAAATAGACGGGCCGGTTGACCGGCATCGTGAAGAACGCGCTGCCGTCATCCTCGACCGGCACGGTCCCGAGCACCATGCGGGCGCTCTTCTGGTCGCCGAAGCCGATGCGCGGGTTGTTGGCGAAGGGGGTCGTCTTAGGCAGGAGCTGGATGATCCGCAGGGACACGATCCTGGGCAGGTTGGTCATGGGATAGATGCTGTCGTAAACATTGATCAGCCCCACCGTGCCGAAGTCGGGGAGGGTCTTGGGATCCGGCGGCACGAACTTCGCGCCGGGCTTGAGCGGCTTGCCTACGGCCGTCAGGTGCGGGATCACGGGGGGAACCGGACGCGGCTTGACCGGAATCGGATCGAGGCAGGAGATCGACGCGTCGCGGTACAGCAGTTCCTTGTTGCCGAAGGCGTCCATCAGGTAGATGCCGTAATTGTTGGCTGTCCCGGCATCCGAGCGGCTGTCGGGGTCATACACGCAGAGGAAAAAATACTCGCTCAGCGGATAGGGCGCGGCATAATTGGCGGGCGGGCCGTGAACCCCGATCTCGGCTTCGGGGAACAACTGGTCCGGCGTCAGCCGCTTGACCGGCGCCATGGCGTTGTCGTCCGGAACGCGCGGGTCGACCAGGATGATCGAGCCGTAGGCCTGGCCGTGGTGGCAGGCGGCCGTGCCCATGTACTTCTGCGTGCCGGGGATCGCCCGCATGGAGATCTCGAAGTGGGGACGGGCACCCTGATTGGGGGAGAAGTTTCCATGCACGGCCCGGGGGTCGCGCCCGTCCGGGCTCGTGGTCCACGCGTGATGCGCCTGATTGAAGCCGCGGTCGACATAATCCCAGCGGGTGTAGACGACCATGCCGTAGTTGTTGACGCTCGGCTGCCACTCGTTGGTTTCGTGCGGACTCAAGGCGACGATATCACTGCCGTCTGCATTCATTGAATGCAGCGTAAAGCTGGGAACCGGGCGCCCGTGGCAGCGGCCGAAACCGCCGCGGCGCTCCGAGATGAAAATGATCCTGCCGCTCGGCAGGTAACAGGGGTCGAACTCGTTCCACGTGCCGTCGGTCAACTGGGTCAGCCCGCTGCCGTCCAGCTTCACGCGGAAAATCTTGTAGGTGTTGTTGGTGTAATGCTGGTTTTGGTAGCGTCTCTGGTCGGCGGGGATTTCCGTGCAGGCGAAGAGAACTTCTTTTGCATCAAAGCTCAGCTCCGGCCCGAGGTAGCCGTCCTTCTCGGTCAGGGCTCTTCCCTTGTAACGCCCGCTCTCACAGACCGATTTTTCAAGGACGTCGCGGACCGTCGGCGCGTCGGAAAAGGGCTTTTCCAGGACGAACAGGCCGCCGCCGCGGATCGCGTTGAAGCCGAAGTACTGGTCGCACATGTGGTTGCCGCTGGTCTCGTCATTCGGGCAGAAATGGCGCTTGATGAAAAGGATCTTGTCGAAGTCCAGCAGCGGGTTGGCGAAGGCCACCTTGCGGCGCAATTGGCAGGCTGCCGACAGCAGTTCCTCGCGCTGGGGGCTCCGGCTTCAGCCTGGCTGGCCCGGGCCTTCAAGGCGGCGAGGTTCGTTTCTTCTTTCTTCAGACTGGGACAACGCGGCAGGGTCTTGAGGTGCGCGATCAACGCGCCCACGCGGCGAAGCACCGCATCCGCCTCATCCTTGTCAGCGGGATCGGGGAGCGCGTTCTTGTCGAGCACCTGGTCTGCCGGAGGCCATCGGCGGGCTTCCGTGTTGGCTGGCCGGACGGGTTTCGGGGCCGCTTTCGTCGCGGGCGCCTTTTCGCCGGTGTATTCGATTCTGGCGTCCGCCCAGTCGGAATGGTCATAGGCATATCCGTCGGGCGTGGTGTCCACCAGCAGGTCGAGGACCTTGATCCCCTTGATATCGAGGTCGCACGGCTTGACGTCGCCCTTGCCCTTGAGGATGCCGCTCGACCACAGCTTCTTGCCGTCGCCCATCACCATAAACTCGACCGATCCCTGTTCGCCGACCTCATCGTCGACGCCGGCCGTGGCCTTGAAACGGATGCCGCGGCTGTCGAGCTCTATGCTGAGAGCCCCGGGCGGATGGGTGCCGATGCCGCGCGCGTAAACCGTCCCGCGCAGGGTCAGCGGCCGGTTGTCGACGGTCTTTTTCGACTGGGTCGAGCCCCACCCCGACACCGCGTTTTTCAAGTTCATCTCGTCCAGCCAGATGACCTTGCTCTCCGCAGCGTTTAATGCGGACACCCCCACAGACAACAGGACGGCAACCGCCCCGACAGCAAACCCTTGATGATCCATGTACTAGCCCCTCTTGCTCATATACGCTCTCCCACCTACCGTATGGCGCAACCTTACCTATCTTGTATGATCGCTGTCAATGTCAAACAGAAGTTCCCGAAGAGTGAGCAATGACCACCCGACGCGCGCTCATTGCGCAGGCGCAGCTATTGTAAATCAAAATTAAACGGCTGGTTGACAATCCGGGCGGACGTGTCGTATGCTCCTCCGTCATTATGAAACAGCCCATTGCCCAGGCTCTGTCCTGCACGGTCTTCGCTTGCGCTGGTCTCTGTTGCCGCTTGCCTGCGTCCGCCCAGGAGGCACCCTCCACGATCGTGGTTGAAGTCGAGGCGCTCTCGCTGGCACCCACCGCACGTCCAGGTCCTTCGCTGCTTAAGGATGTGCCCGGCCTCGCGCTGCGCGACCAAGGCGCGGGGGGGCCGCAGACCGACCTCTCGATCCGCGGCGGCCCCTTCAACAGCGCGGGGCTGCTTCTCAACGGCCTGACCCTGCGCAACGCACAGACCGAGCACTGGCACGCCGATGTGCCCGCGCCCGAAGTCTGGTTCGGCGAACCCCAGGTTCTGACCGGACTCGACCGCTTCCGCGTGGCACCGGGGCACCCCTCGGGTTCGGTCAGTCTCGAACTCGCGCCGATGACGGAAGACCTGCGCTCCGTCACGGCGGGCGCGGGTAACAAAGGCCTGCTCTTCGGGAACGCCCTCGTGACCGAAACCGAACCCTTTCAGGGCGGCGCCGCAGGTGCATCGGCTTTTTTTTCTGCCGATCACACCGACCAGACCGATGGCTACCCGGACAATGACATGATGCGTATGAGCGTGGGCGGACGTCTCGGTGCAGTCAGCGACGCGCTGCAAGGCGACCTCGTTGCCGCAACCTCATGGCGGCAATTCGGCGCCCGCGGCTTCTACGGCACGGCCACCAAGTACCCCGCCGAGGAGCGTGTGCAAGACGCGCTCGTAGCCGGTTCGCTGCGTTTCCTCGAAGACCCGCTCAACCCCGCACGTCTCACCGGCGCTTGGCGGCGCACGGAGGACACCTATTGGCTCGACCGGTATAACCACGCCTTCTACGAGAACCATCACATCACCGATTTCTTTGCGCTGCACGGCGACACACGCCGCACGTTCTCCGAACAGTTCTCGCTCGACCTGCGGGCAGACGGCGATCTCGAGACCATCGAAAGTCCCTCGCTCGGCGACCACACCCGCAGCCACGCTTCCTTAGCCGCGCTGCCCAACTGTCGGGTCGGCACCCTCACCTTCACGCTGGGCGGGGCGCTCGACGTTTTCACCGAAGACACCCCCGCATGGCTTCCCGCCGCTGGCATCGAGTGGGCGATCTCCGACATCCACACGCTCTTTCTCTCCTACACCGAAGCGGTGCGGCAACCCTCCTATACGGAGCTGAACTACGAGTCGCCCTCCTCGCTCGGCAACGCGGGTCTCAACCGGCAGCAGACGCGCACGACCGAACTCGGCTGGAAGGGGCAGACGGCCAGATGCTCTTGGAAGACCGCCCTGTTTCATGAAGAGGGCCATGACACTGTCGACTGGATCCGTCCGCTGCCGGGGAGTCGCTGGACATCGGTCAACCTCGATGAAATCCGCACGTGGGGGTTCACCGCCGACGGACGCGCAGCCCTGGCCGGCGACACCGATGTCGGCCTGAACGTGCTGGCGCTTACGAAAACGTGCGACACCGACTTCTACGCCAGCCGTTACGCGCTGGACAACCCCGACGCCTCTGTCGGCGCGACCCTCCGCCACCGCTTCACGCGCGACGTCCTCTTCCGGTTTCGCCAAGATCTTTCGAAAGCTGCGGACAATCCGGTGCGCAGGCACGACGACTGGTTTGTAAACACCTGTGCGGAGTTCCAGTGGCGGCTGCCGCGCATGCAGGGCTTCACCCTCAACACGGGTGTGGACAACCTGCTCGACGACGACTTCCAGATTTATCCCGGTCAAGAGGCTGCCGGCCGCCGCTATTTCGGATCCCTCGCCTATACGTGGTGAGCGCTGTCAGAGCGTCTTCCCGCGGGGACGCAAAGAAAAAACAGGACCGTCTAACGTTTCAAACCGCACGCCCTTGCGCTCAATCTCATCCGGCCGCAAGTGCGGCAGCGAGCCATGCGGTCGCCACCAGACTGCGCCACGGAATCCGGAAGAAAACCGGTGCGGTGCCGACACACGCCGCGATCAGACACGCCGGCAGCCATGCGCGGGAACCGGCTGCGCGCCCATAGGTCAGGCAGACCACACACGTGGCCGCATAGAGGCCCATCAGCCATCCTCCAAGCAACGCGCACACCTGCCAACGGGCACCCTCGGCACGTGAACTCATCACAACGTCGCTGTCCGACGACGGCATGCACAGCAGCCCGATCCCCACCGCAAAAAGAAAACCGGGTGCAGGATGCACCGCTCGCAGGGCCTGCGCAAAACCGCCCATGTCCGGCCGCGTCGTGCCCGCAAGCAGCGCCAACAGCAGCGGCGGCAACACAAGCAGGACGCCTTGGCCTGCGCGGCGCCAGCGCGGCTGCCACACCTGTTCGCCGCAATACGGACAGGTCAGGAAGTACCGTCCGGACGCCCGTCCGCACGACACGCACACCCCCGCCTGTAAGACGCTTTTCATTGTGTAACACGGGCTCATCCGCCGGCACGCCTCCAGCTTCTGTCGCAGAAACAGTAGCATTCAAAGAATATCATATCCAGACTCGGCGGCGAAAGGAAAACCGGGGGTAATGCGACAAACCGCGCCCTTGACGATGCGCAACAATGTGTTCATACTATGTGCATTTAATCAGGGAAAGGGCGCGTGTACCGCGTACCGTATCGGGGACTCGATGAAGACTTTTCTTGGCATTCTCCTCTTAAGCCTTTGTACAGCCGGAGCGTATTGGCGTATCCACATGCTGCAGCAGGCGAAGGCCGACGGGGCAAAAACCGGCAGAAACCCCTTGGCCGCGCCGGTGGTTGTCGCGGTTGTGGAACGCATGCCGATGCCGGTCGAGATCCGTACGTTCGGCACGGTGGAGGCTTTGGCCACGGTGACCGTAAGGACACAGGTGAACGGCCTGCTGGCCGAGATCGCCTTCACCGAGGGGCAGGAGGTCGCGGAGGGCGATCTGCTCGCGCGGATCGACACCCTCCCGTTCGAGGCTGCGCTGCACCAGGCCGAGGCTTCGCTGGCGCGCACACGGGCGCAGCGGATAAACGCCGAGCGCGATCTCCTTCGCATAAACGACCTGTTCGCCAAAGGGTTCGCTGCCGAGAATCTCCGTGACCAGGCGGCGACGTTGGTGTCGGTGCAGCAGGCTTCCGAACGCGCCGATGAGGCCGCCGTCGAAACCGCCTGCATCCAGCTCGGCTACTGCACGATCCTCGCTCCCATTTCGGGCCGCACCGGCCGCCGTCTGGCGGACCGGGGCAATCTCGTCGTTGCAAATACGACGGCGCTGGTCACCGTCAACCAGATCCAGCCGGTGAATGTGACCTTTGCCGTGCCGCAGCAGGAGATGGAACGCCTGCGGGACTGGCAGAGCATGCCGGACCTCCGCGTCGAGGCGACCTTGCCGGAAACCGACGCGACCGCGGAAACAGGCCGTCTGGCGTTTCTCGACAATGCCGTCGACCGCGCCACCGGCATGATCCTGCTGAAGGCCGAGTTTTCC
>CAZXVN010000610.1:0-9629 GCA_964643945.1 uncultured Lentisphaeraceae bacterium
AAAAAAAGGCAGCCCTTGGGACTGCTCGGGATGAGAGAACGGGTGGAGATGGTCGGCGGCACCTTCACGATCGAATCCGCCCCAGGCCAAGGCACAACCATCCTTATCCAGATTCCTTTCAATAACGGCACCGAGAAGCACCATCACCCATGAAATCCGACAAACGCATCACCGTGCTGCTGGCCGAGGACCACATGATCGTCCGCGAAGGCCTGAAGAAGCTGCTGGAGTCCGAGAGCGACATCGAAGTGGTCGGCGAAGCGACCACCGGCCGCCAAGCCGTGCAACTGACTCAAAAGCTCCGGCCCGATGTGGTCATCATGGACATCGCGATGCCGCAGATGAACGGGCTGGAGGCCACACGGCAGATTCTCAAGGCCGATCCCAGCGTGAAGATCCTCATTCTTTCCGCTCACAGCGATGACGCCTACGTCGAAAGCGTGACGGCGCTGGGGGCAGTGGGGTACCTGATCAAACAGACCTCCGCCCACTTTCTGGCCGCAGCGATAAGGGAAGTGCATAAAGGCAAAACATTTTTCAGTCCCACCGTCGCCAAGCGCTTCCAGAAACGGCAACAGGAGTCGCTGGACCGGAAGGGTCTGCCCAAGGCAAACGGCGTCCACCTGAGTTCGCGCGAGGTGGAGGTTCTCCAGCTGGTTGCCGAAGGCGAGGCCAACAAACAAATTGCGGGGAAGCTCGAAATCAGCATCAAGACCGTCGAGAAGCACCGGGACCACCTCATGCGGAAACTCGACATCCACGACACGGCGGGCCTTACCCGCTACGCGATCGAAGCAGGCATCATCGAAAGCAGTGTCCAGTTGACGATCCTCTAATCGCAATAAAAGCGTGTCCATGCACCTGTCCCGGAAGGCTCTGCGCGGCCTGGGCGCCCGGCAGGGTTACACCCCATATAACAATCCCGTTTTTTCGGCTAATGTGCGGGTGTTAAAAGGAGTTTAATTATGACAACACGTTTCATGACATCACGGAACACGCGGTTGACAGTTGCCGCCGTGTTCTGCTGCGCGATCGGAGTCAATGCCGCGAGTGTGAATTTGGGTACGGCGGCGAACTTCGGAGTGCTCGGCGGTTCGACGGTGACCAGCACGGGGGCGACTGTCATCACCGGCGACCTCGGCGTGAGCCCGGGAAGCGCCATCACGGGCTTTCCCCCCGGTATAGTGAATGGGACGACTCATGCTGGCGACGCGGTTGCCGCACAGGCCCAATATGACGCAGTGATCGCCTATAATACGCTCTTAGCCTTTTCGGGTGCTACGGACCTGACCGGCCAAGACTTGGGCGGACTCACACTTACGCCGGGTGCCTATAACTTCAGCACATCGGCCCAACTGACAGGGATTCTCATCCTCGACGGTCAAGGTCTGATCAATCCGGGCTTCGTCATCCAGGTCGGAACTACGTTTACGACCGCCTCGGACTCGTCGATCGTGTTGAAAAACGGCGCCAACTACGACAACGTTTTCTTCCAAGTCGGTAGCTCCGCCACCCTCGGCACGCGAACGGAGTTCTGGGGGAACATCATCGCCTTCACGTCCGACACCCTGAATACCGGTGCCACTGTGAACGGCCGGGTCTTCGCCCTCAACGGGGCCGTTACGCTCGACGGCAACACCATCACGGCGGTTCCGGAACCCGCCTCTGCCGCCCTCCTCGTTTCAGGCCTGACGTTGTTGTTGGCCGCCAGGAGGCGGGCCAAGACCGTTGTGTGACGGGCTGGGCCCAGCTCGTCCATCAGCTCGCTGCCCGCACGTGAAACAACTCTGCTCGACGCTCTCACCCTTCTGGACAACTCGGGACTGGGGGGATCGTTGGCAGACTGTTTTCTTCCTTTTGTCGTTCAGCGGTTATCTGCACGGCGATGGCGGCGGCCTGCTCGGCGGGCATGCCTTCGGCTCTGCGCCCATACTCCTCTTCACCGCGGTCGTCGCGTTCCTTGATCTCCACGTCTTCAGCCTGCTCCTGCTGCCCCGGCAGTTCGACCCGCAGTTCCTCGATGAGCATCCGCACCGCCGCAGCCACCGGAAGAGCGAGAAGCGCCCCGACGATGCCTGCCAAAATGCCTCCCGCCAAAAGCGAAAACAGGATCACGGACGACGGGAGGCGTAGCGTGCGCCCATAGATGCGGGGAACAATCACGCGGCTCTCGAGTTCTTCGTAGGTGAGCATCAGCGCGAGAACAGCGATGATGACGGCAGGGCTTTGAGAGAGGCTTGCCGCCACGGAGACACCCACCGAAAGCAGGACGCCGATGTAGGGCAGGACGTCGGCGGCACCCGCGCAGACCGCGATGGGCAGCGCGTTAGAAACGCCGCAGAGCTTTAAGAGGACGAATACGAATACGGCCATGAAAGCAGAGGTGATGACCTGTCCGCGGATGTAGCCGCCAACGATGGTTTCGAGGTTCAGCATAACCCGTGACAGCCGGATGTGGTGGGATCTCGGAACCACAAGGAAAAGGCCACCGCGCAGCCGGTCCCGGTCGATCATGACGTAAAGCGCGAGGAATACGGAACTCAGGATATACACGAAGACTGCGAAAACGCGGCTGGAGAGCGCGATGGCATTCGAGGCCGCCAGCGTTACAAGATCGCCGACATGCACGTTGCGAAGCAGTTCGGACAAAGGGCAGGTCAGGCGGAAACCCGCCAGCCATTTCACCAAGCGTTCCCGAAGGGCGGGTGCCTGATCCAGAAGGTTAGTCGACTGTTCCAAGAGAGCTGGAATCGTCACAGTGACGAGGAGAGCGGTGACCACCATGAGCGCGGTGAAAACGATTGCGATGCCCGTGCTCCGGCGCATGCGCCGCTCTTCAAGCCACCGGACCGCTGGACTTATGGTGCCAACGATGATAAGGGCGGCAACGAGCACAAGGAATACCGGCACAAGCCGTTTCAGTACCCACAGGCTGGGAATGAGGAGTGCCAACATGATGATGGTGCCACGCGAAGGGTCGAGGCGAATCACGCGAGGCCAATCATCCTTTGGAGATATCCGCAAGTTTCTAATGGCCCGGCAACCGGCCGAGGGCATGACCGAGAAAACGCTTTAACTTATCGGCAGCACCCGCGATGGCTTGGTCATAAGCCTGCGCCTCATGCGTGACAGCAATGGGCTGGTGACCTTCAAGGCGTGCTTCCATCACACAGCGTTTATCGTGCTCCCCGCCTTTTTCACCGTTCGCATCGCTGATGTGGACTTCGATACGGGTTATGTGCTTCGCGAAGTGCCCCAGAATGTTCTCCACCACGGGTTCGGCCCATCGGGCCATCTCTTCACCACGTTCGATGTTGTGGCCTGTATTGATCTGGACTTTCAAGATATTCTCCTGTTTATATTCGGGAGGCTGTCCAAGGTGTAACCTTTGCGCGTTTTGGCTTTGCGCAGCATACGGAACCTTCTTTCCTTAGAAATGCCAGTTGACGAGAATCATCCCGGGCGCCAGCTCGTCGGGCAAATTGGAGAACCATTCATTCTCGGGCATGATGTTGACAATGCCGATCTGCACTCCGCTTTTTGACGTGTCCGCAACGTTGACGAGACCGACCTGCAGCCCGTTCAGTTTGCCGGCAAAGTTCACCAGGCCGCACTGGAAACCATTCATGCTGCCCCCGGTGTAGTTCACGCCGCTGACAAGCAGGCCGAAGAATGGTCCGCCTTGCCATCCGGTGAATTCGCCCTTCGTGTAGTTGACAAAACTCCACTGGCAGCCCGTGTAGCTGTCCGCATAGTTCACAAGGCCCACACTCAGGCCGACACTGTCACCCGTGGACCCGTTTACAAAACCCAGCGCGAACGCCGACTGCGGATTTTCCCCCCAGATGCTGAGGGCCACGCCTTCAATCCTCTCGCTGCGGTCATAGATGGCAAAATCCGGTGTCAGGCTGAGCTGCACCGGCTCGCTGGCCATGACACTGCCCATGCCTATAACACCTGTCAGAACTGTCAATAACTTCTTCATAACTCGATTCTCCTTCTTGTTTGTTAACCTACTCGGATGCACGTGATGTTGTCGATGCTGTTAAGTAAAGGCATATAGATCCCTTCATTCCTGGTTGCGTCTTGTGTCCTTCACCCAGAGACAGGATACCCGAAGGGATGATCCGGAACCATAGGGTGTAACCCTACCGCAGCATATCACTGAATAGCAGATAACAACTGCGTACTATTGGTTCATCTTGACACGGTAGAAGCGTGCTTTCGAAAGGCTGTTGGTGTCGGTTGCGGACATGGGTCCGTTCACACCCGGCTTGTCAACATAGCTTACGAGGTTGGACCACGGCACGAGCGGAGAGAGTGAAGGCGTGGTCAGTACCGTATAGAACCATGTGCTCGTTCCCGGCCATTCCACCACAGCGTGGCCATCCTGTATGCGAATCGCAGTGATGACAAGCGTTGCCGCTTGACTGCCTACCGTCTGCAGGATATCCGACGTACTGATGTTGAAGTGCTCATCCCCACTGTATTCTGCTGTAATCGTATGAGGGCCATCCGTCAGGCTAGAGATAGCGGCACTGCTAGCCGTCTCGCCTACTAAGGCCACCGCACAGCCGAAGTTTAAGCCGTCAATCTTGAACTGCACCGTCCCAGTGGGCACGGTAACCGCCCCGGTGCCGTTAGTGACGCTCGCCGTAAAGGTCACCGACTCGCCGCGCGCAAAAGGATTCTTGGAAGAACTCACCTCGGTGTAACTTGCAACCTTAAGAATGGTCTGGTGCGGCTTGAGCGCAAGCGCGCCCATGGCCCAGTTGCTGGAACTCCCGTATGTCGCCGTCCAGGACATAGCCACGCTGGCTGCGCCTGCCTTCGTGCTGCCGCCGCCCGAAGCGTATCCCGGCTTGGGTACGGAATTAGTCTTCCAGCGCTGCGTCTGTCCCGGCCCCGTCGCAGCCAGACTGGTACATTGCAGGGCAACCGTGTCCACAATCACCTCGCCCGTGGCCGACGCGATACCTGTGATGACAGGGCCGCCCGAGTTGCCAACGCTCGATGAAAACCCGCCGCAGGGAATGGTTTGATCCACATTCCTGAAGGTCTTCGCGCCCACGACCCATCCTTCGCCGGGTGGCCGGGTGAGTTTTACAAACACGTTCGCGGTGCCTACAGGCGGGTTCTTCATCACCCACATGGAAACCACCTTGTCAGCGTTGGTTCTGGATCCCGCCAATATGAGCGGCGTGCCTCCGTAAAGCACATTTGTAACCGTGCCCCTGGCCTCCGGCGTGCTGTTGACCGAAATGCCGACCACGAGAATATGATTGGTGCTGTTCCCGAGAACCGTGTGCGGCACGGATCCAGACGCAACGAAATTGAAGGCGCCCTTGGACACGTTGTCCACGTCAATCGATTCGTCGACAAAGTAGGTTGCCCGGTTGGTCTGCGCCGGCACAGGGATTCCGTTGGTCGTTGTGGGCATGGTCACCACGATGTTGGTTGCCCCTTGGACTGCAGTACCCGCTCTAGCCGTGAACGTCGCAAAGAGGTTTGTGCATGCGCCCAGCGCCAGCGGTCCCACGTTGGTCCAGTCGATCATACCGTCATTGAGATTGTCAAACGATGACGGCACGGCACTGAGGTAAGTCAGGAACGTTGTCTCGTACACATCCTTTACCGGCACCGTGTTCAGTACCACATCGCCCGTGTTCGTCACGGAGATCCGGAACACCACCGCCTCACCGATCTGCGCCGCTCGGCCCAAGGGGCTCATCAGCGTCTTGGTCACGACCGTGCTGCCGCCCACGGCCAGGCCGAGCTGTACGGGCTCGCTTGCCATGACGCTGCCCATGCCTATTACACCTGCCAGAACTGTCAGGAACTTCTTCATAACTCGATTCTCCTTCTTGTTTGTTTACCCTACTCGGATGCACTTGATGTTGTCGATGACGCCAAACGTCTGCAGTAACCACAGACAGAGAACGGCCACAACGACAACGTTGAGGATCGTCTTTACCGGTCTTGCCATCGGGACGAATCTGTTGATCGCCCACAGGCCGAAACCGGTCACGACCAAGATGCCGATGATGTTTACGATTGGCATATGGCCTCCCTACTTTCGTGTTGTGTCTTATTCTTCATGCGAGGACAGGTTACCCGATGGGATGATCCGAAACCATAGGGTGTATCCCTACCGCAGCATATCACTGAAGGTCCACGCATAACGCGACGACGGAACAATACCGCCATTGGTCGGCACAAGCCGGCCGCCCCGCATCACGAACCAACTCCCGTTCAGAAACACGCGCGTACCTTCAGAAGCAAGCGGCATCCCGCTTGCCGGCGGCGTGGTCGGCGGACTTCTGTCGCATCCTCTCACGCCGCCGGCAGGCACCCACAAAGAGCGGAGCGGGCACGGGTCAAAGCGGACTTTGATTTTTGAGGCGTACCCGCCGCCCGCCACCGGCGGCAAAAAGCTCGTCCGCGTGACCCGTACCCCAAAGCGTCCAATCCGCCCCCATACGTCCGACCTGGTCGATTCCTTCGATTCTCTCGATTCTCTCGACCCATCCCACCCACAAAGGAAAGACACCATGATCTCCTGCAACACAGAAGCACTCGCCATCCCGGCCAAGACCTACCGCGACCCCAGCGAAACAACCGCCATCGCCGCACGCCTCTCGATCAGCGAGCGCGTGGCCGATTGCCGGCAAAAGAAAGAGAACCTCCTTGCCGCCATCGCACTGCTCAAAGACGTGCCGCTCGAAGACGCGTACCAGGTTCAATGCCACTTCGATCATCCGGAAGCCGCCTGCCTTTACGTCGACCGCACATACTGGCAGCGCTTCGTGGAGGACACCGGCCTCAAGTCGATCATGAGCATCAAGTCCCGCGGGGAGCTTGACGCGCAGCTCCACGGCGGCAGCACCCGCTACAGCAACAACACCATTCCCAAACTCCCGCCGTTCGACGAGCCCAGCGTGTACGCCTTCTTCGACCAGATCTGCGGCAACATGGGCTCCATGATCCAGGACGCCATCAAAGAGGTCTTTGAGTGGCTGCGGCCCATGCACCGCAACTACAAGACCAACGACGAATTCCAGATCGGCAAGAAAGTCGTGCTGGAATACATGACCGAATCCTTCGGCCGGCGCGTCAACTACCACCGCACCGCACACGTCGACGCCCTCGGCAACGTGCTCCACATGCTGGACGGCAAAGGCGTCATGAAGCACCCGGACACCTTGAGCAACCTCATCAGCCGCGTCTTGGACAAGGGCGAGGTGTACGAAGACGAATACCTGACCGCCAAGTCATTCGGCAACGGGAACGCGCACATCCCCTTCAAGCGCCTCGACCTGGTCGCCAAGATCAATCAGTCCTGCGGTGACCTCTGGCTGCGCCAGAAAACACAACAGGCCAGCCGCGGCTTCTCACACTGAGGCAGGAAATGAAAACCCACCAAGCCAGCTTCAAACTGCCAGCCAAACCGGTTGCCGCCGCGGTGCTCTGCACTGGACCCGAACCGGCTACAAACCGCGACGGGGACGAGATCCCCGTCTGGTTTGTCAGCCTGGTCGACAGCGACGGCGAACCAGTGTCCCGCGTGTACAAGGTCTATGCCTGCTGGCGAGCCCGACTGCTCGCCGCACAAATGGCCGACGACCGCAACTGCCGCCTCTCACCGATTATCCATTCACACGCGCCATGTTTCTTGAAATCGTTCACCAGGTCCAGAATAGTCCGGTTAGCCAGCATTGGGTCCGCAAGGTCCAAGGTGTAGACAAACCACCCGGCAGGGGTGGCCCAGTAGGCGCCGTTCTGGTATTCGTCGCGAGCGCAGCCTTGCTCCCAGAAGACTCCCCCGGGCAGATGTCGAATCTGGCCTTGCTGCACGATCTGGTCGTAATGCGTCTTGAAGTAGCGTGCGACGGCCTGCGACTGGCCGGCGTCAGCAACACCCAGGAAGACGGCAAAGGCCGACCCCCAGATGTCGTGTTCGCGACACTTGATGGTGGCTGCGCGGAATAGCCCGGCATCAGCATCCCAGAAGACCTTGCGAACGCTTGCGGCGACGCGACCTGCTTCTTCCTTCCACTGGAGGGACTCGTCCCCCCGCTGTCCCGCAAGCAGTAAATCCGATAGCTGGCGACAAGCCTGCACGTAGAGCAGTGAGCAAAACAACACATCGCCCTGCTCGTGGATGCTGTCCGTGAAACCATATGGGCAACGGTCCCAGGGTCGTGCGGGATCGATACGCACCAGCTTCGTTTCGACGTTACGGGGCACTGCACCCATCGTCTTGACGAGGGCATTCAGAATTTCCCTGAGGAGTTTCGCGTCCTTGGTCCTTTGAAACGTATGGAAGGCGACCCCCACGGTGAACTGGCTGCCATCGGCAACGGGATTCTCGCCCATTGAGCCATACCCAGGTTTGTAGATGGCTGTTCCATCGAACTTCACGCAATCGACGCCCGCACCATCCGAATCCATGCTCCGCACAAAGAGGCGGCAGGCGTCGGCCAACTCCTTGTCGGAATAGGACGCCACTGAACCTTCCAGAGTATATTCATAATCCCGAAGCCAAAACGCCTCGTAGCCTATTCCCACCTGCGGAGGAAAAGCGGATGTCCCATCTTTCATCTCACGCTTTGAGGCCCGAACGATGCGGTCGGCCTCCTTTTCGAGCCATGAAACGGCACCAGAAATATCCGCTGTCGGAGCGTCCATATTCTCCTCCGCAAAGCCCCCGACAACAAGGCATGTGAACACGGCGATTGCCAGAGCGATCATGCGTGTCATTTCCCTAAGCCTCTGGGATTTCGTTCTCATATACGTCCGGCCTGTGCCGTGAGATGACGGTGGGGTTGATCACGCTGACGAATACCTGAGGAGTAACGATGCCTTATCATCATGCGGCCATTCTTGCCATTCACTCTGTGAGGCGAGGTGACACTGCCCCCAGGTCAAACCTGACTGTAGGGCGGAAGGGAGTGCCGTGGAAATCGCACAAACCCGGCGGAATCTTGAACAGGCCCTTCAGGTCAAGTCCTTGGCCAATCAGCGGCGAGGATGGCAGCAGATTGTAGGCGTCGAGCGTCTTCCAACGGGCCGCATCGTCGATGTCTCCCCCGCGGCCGGGTGCCCGCAACCGCGGATCGCCCTGAAACCCGACCGCGGCGCCGTCGAGCATCTCCTGGCCTGACTTCTTTCGCCAATCTGCAAGACCGGCACAACCAGCCACGCGCAGATCGCCATTGGTGCGCCAGTAACAGTTGTTCTGCAAGGAGCAGGCCCCAGGATCAATGAACTCACCGTCATGGCCGGCCACGAAGATGTTGTTGCGGACACTGAGACCTGCCCCGCCGCGAAAGGCGAACGGTTTTACGTCGCCAAACCCCTTGCCGACAAAAACGGTGTTGTTGTAGATCTGGCCGCGGGCCTGCGAACTCCAGGTCATAATCCCGCCCGTGCTGTTAGGATTCTTCTGTGCGTCGTTCTCGCTGATGTTATAGCGGATGATAGTGTCGGTCACGGGACCGGAGCCCGCAAAAGTCCCGGTCTGAAACCCCGAGCCCTCGTTGTCGTGGGAATAGTTGTATTGCAGAATGCAGTTGGAGCAACCGCCGTCAATGTCGAACGCGCAACCGTCATACTTTTGTTTGGTAAAG
>CAZXVN010000611.1:0-5224 GCA_964643945.1 uncultured Lentisphaeraceae bacterium
GATGGGACGATTATGACCCGGTCTTCCTGCCCAATGGGCGCCTGGCCTTTATTTCGGAGCGGGGCGGTGGCATGCAGCGCTGCGGCGTGCGGCCGCTGCCCAGCGCCACGCTCCACGCCATGATGCGCGACGGCAGCGATATCCTTGCGCTGAGCTTTCATGAAACCAACGAATGGCAGCCCAGCGTCAACAACGAGGGGCTGATCGTCTACACGCGCTGGGATTATGTGGACCGCGACTCCGACGTGGCGCACCATCTGTGGCAATGCTACCCCGACGGACGCGACCCGCGCAGCTACCACGGCAACTATCCCGAGAGCCGCGAAAGCCGGCCCTGGCAGGAAATATCGATCCGTGCCATCCCCGGCTCGACCCGCTATGTCGCCACCGCCTCGCCGCACCACGGGCAGGCGTACGGCTCGCTGGTGCTGATCGACGTGCGGCAGAAGGATGACCGCCGCATGTCGCAGCTCAAGCGGATCACGCCCGAAGCCATGTTTCCCGAGTCGGAGGCCCGTCCGGGCGTCGCGCTGCCCAAGGGCAAGGGATCGGGGCCAAAGGCCGAGATTTACGGCTCGGCCTGGCCGCTGAGCGAAGACTACTACCTGTGCGTATATGCGCCCGGCGGGAAGGGTCACGGCCTTTGCCTGCTGGACAGTTTCGGCAACCGCGAGATGCTGTATCGCGATCCCGCGATCGGCTGCCTGGATCCCATTCCGCTGCGCGCCCGCCTGCGGCCGCCGGAGATTCCCACAGCCACGCGTCAGGCCCAGGCGGACCGGGCCGGCCAGGCGGACGTGACGTCAGGCACCGTGGTCGTGATGAACGTGTACGAGAGCGAGCAGCCCTGGCCCAAGGACACCAAGATCAAGGAGCTGCGGGTCATCGCCCTTTACCCCAAGGACAATGTCTTTCTCAACGAGCCCGACATGGGCCATGCGGCTCAGTCGCTGGGCCGGGGCGTGCTGGGCACGGTGCCGGTGGAGGCTGACGGCAGCGCCTACTTCGCCATGCCCGCCGGCATGGCGGTGTACTTCCAGGCGCTGGACGAGCGCGGCCTGTGCGTGCAGAACATGCGGAGCGACACCTACGTGCATCCCGGCGAAAAGCTGACGTGCATTGGCTGCCACGAAGACAAGCATGCCGCCTCGCGGCCGGCGTCCGGCGCGGCGCCGCTGGCGCTCAAGCGGGCGCCGTCGGCCATCACGCCCGAAGCGCCGGGCTCCTTTCCGCTGACCTTTCCGCGGCTGGTGCAGCCCGTGCTTGACGCCAAGTGTGTGGCCTGCCATGACAAGCATCCGGACAAAGCGCCGAGTCTTCGCGGCGACCGGTTTGTCGCCAAGAGCGGCTGGTCGGAGGCGTTCAGCAGCCTTCAGAAGAAAGCGTGGGGCATGAGCGGCGGCAACGGGACGGCCCTGCAGCAGAGGCAGTATTCCATTCCCGGGCAAGACGGAGCGCGGGCGTCAGCGCTCTACCAGATGCTGGCCAAGGGACACAAGGACGTGAAGCTCACCCCCGAGGAACTGCGGCGCGTCACGCTCTGGCTGGACTGCAACAGCAATTTCTACGCCGCCTACAGCAGCCCCGCACAGCAGGCCCGCGGCGAGGTGGTCCGCCCCAGGTGGGGCATTCCCCCGTGGGCGGATTTCGAGAAGTTGGTTCGCTAGGGAGGGCGGAGTATTCCCATATCGGGCAAGGGGTTCACCTGGTGGGAGCCACGCCCGGCAACAAGGCCGTGTGGCAGTGGGCGGACCACAATTAGAATTAGAATTGCTGATCGCCCTGGCGCCCACCTTGACTTTCCGATCCGTTTCCTCTATTGTGTGTTTTTCCTGCGGTGCGTCTAAGGAGACACTCCCCGCTGCGGGTCATCTGGCCTTCCGGCTCGATTACGCTTTACAACACGCGGGGGTATTATCTATAGTGTGTGCCGGAAAGTTAACAAAAGAAAAGAAAATGCGGAACAAGGACCGTTAAGCAGACTATGAGCCAGATCGATAAAACAATCATTCGAAAGCAATTCCAACGTCATGAGCGCGACACCGGTTCGAGCGAAGTTCAGATCGCCGTTCTTACGAAAGAGATCGAATTGCTCACCGAGCATCTCAAGGTCAACAAGAAGGATCACAGCTCCCGTTACGGGCTGATCCGCAAGGTAAACACACGCCGCAACTTGCTTGATTATCTCAAGCGAGAGGATGAGGCCGTTTACCACAAGACCATCAAGGATCACAGCCTCCGCCGTTAAACGCGCCGGCTGTCGGGTCATGTGGCAACTGCCCTGCGACCTAGGATCCTCCGTTCTTGCAGAGACCTTCTCGCGGACCTCTCATCACTCCCACGAGTGAGCCTTCTTTCCTGGCATAGCGCTTTCCGGTCCTTGTCCGCCGAAAGGTAGAACAGCATGAATGATACAACCGCTGTCTCCGTCAACGTTGGCGGGGTTCAGATGACTATTGAGACCGGGCTTCTCGCACGTCAGGCCGCAGGTGCCACCGTCGTCCGTTTGGGCGACTCCCTGGTGGTTTCCGCCGTGACCAACACCGACAAGCCGCGCGAAGGCATCGACTTCTTCCCGCTGCAGGTCGAGTACCGTGAAAAGTACTACGCGGCCGGACGCTTCCCCGGCGGCTTTTTCAAGCGCGAGGCGCGCCCGAGCGAGAAGGAAATCCTCACCGCCCGCATCATCGACCGCCCCATCCGCCCGCTCTTCCCCAACGGCTACCGCAACGACGTCCAGGTCAACAACATGATCCTGTCCGCCGACTGCGAGAACGACACCGACGTCCTGGCGGTGAACGCCGCCTCCGCCGCCCTGCACATCTCCGAGATCCCTTTCATGGGGCCGATCGGCTGCGTGCGCGTGGGCCGCGTGAACGGCGCGCTCGTCATCAACCCCACCCAGTCCCAGCGCAAGGAGAGCGACCTCGACCTGATCTATGCCGGCACCCGCGACCGCTTCCTGATGATGGAAGGCGGCGCGTCCGAGATCTCCGAGGAGGATTTCCTCGCCGCCATGAAGGCCGGCCACGCCGAGGTGGTCAAGCTCATCGACGCCCAGCATGAGCTGCGCAAGCTGCTCGGCAAACCGGACAAGGTCGTCGTCGAAAAGGAGCCCGACGCCGAGAAAATGGCGTTCCTTTACGAGAACGGCGGCAACGCCCTGCGCAAGGCGCTGCTCATCGCCGACAAGCTCGAGCGCCAGAACGCGGTCAAGGCCATCAAGGAAGACCTGCTGGCCAAGACCGTCGCAATGTGGCCCGAGGAAGTCACCGCAGCCTCGTTCGTCTCGCTCTTCGACACGCTGGAGGTCGACCTCGTCCGCAAGAACATCCTCGAGGACGGCAAACGCATCGACGGCCGCGCCGACGACGAGATCCGCAAGCTCTACGCCCAGCTCCAGGTCATGCCGCGCGCCCACGGCTCGGCCATCTTCGAGCGCGGCGAGACCTCGGCCCTCGGCTCGGTCACGCTCGGCACCAAGAAGGACTCGCAAGACCTTGACGCCATCACAGGCGGCGACACCAGCAAGGCCTTTTTCCTGCACTACAACTTCCCGCCCTACTGCGTCGGCGAGGTCGGCCGCCTCGGCAGCACCGGCCGCCGCGAGATCGGCCACGGCGCCCTTGCCGAGCGCTCGCTCGCGCAAGTTGTGCCCGCGGACTACCCCTACAGCATCCGCGTGGTCTCGGACATCATGGGCTCGAACGGCTCCTCTTCCATGGCCTCCATCTGCGCCGGCAGCTTGGCCATGATGGACGCGGGCATCCCGATCAAGGCGCCGGTCGCGGGCGTCTCGATCGGCCTCTTCACGAACGCGGACGAGAGCCAGAAGATCCTGGTCACCGACATCCTCGGTTCTGAAGACCACTGCGGCGACATGGACTTCAAGGTGGCCGGCACCCGCAAGGGCATCACCGGCTTCCAGGTCGACCTCAAGCTCCGCGGCCTCACGTGGGACGTGGTCGAGTCCGCCCTGGTGCGCGCCAAGCAGGGCCGCCTCCAGATCCTCGATTTCATGGAGACGGTGTTGCCCGCTCCGCGTGCGGAACTCTCCGTCTACGCGCCGCGTATCACCGTCATGATGATTCCGGTGGACAAGATCGGCGCGCTCATCGGCCCCGGCGGCTCCAACATCCGCCGTGTCTGCGAGATCTCCGGCGCCCAGATCGACATCCAGGACGACGGCTCGGTCAGCATCTTCGCGAGCAATGGCGAGTCGCTCGCCATCGCGCAGAAAGAAGTCGCCGCCATCTCCGCCGAAGCCGAAGAAGGCAAGCTCTATGAAGGCACCGTCACCGGCATCAAGGAGTTTGGCTGTTTCGTTGAAATCCTGCCCGGCAAGGACGGCCTCTGCCACATCAGCGAACTCGCGGATCGGCGCATCGGCGCCGTCGAGGACGTCTGTAAGGTGGGCGACAAGCTGTGGGTCAAGTGCATCGGCGTCGATGACCGCGGGCGCATCAAGCTCAGCCGCCGCGAAGCCATGCGCGACCTGGATCAGCAGAAGAAGCAAGTCTAACAAACGAAAGGCCCGCGACACCCGGCGCGGGCCTTTTCGTTTTAAAGAAACGCTCAACGCTGAACGCTCAACTTTCAACGCTCAAGTATGGGAGAAATCACCCTGAGCGTTGAACGTTGAACGTTTTCACTGTTCGAAGAACGCGGCTGTGGAGTGCGCGCGGCAAGCGGTATCCCGCACGACGCCGCTTTTGAGGGGTGCCTCATACGTGTTCGTGTTTCTGCTTCTCACACTTCGCGCTTGACAAACCGCCATGGGTGTATTCTATAATGTGACAATCTTATGTTAATACGAAATACACTTCTGTCCGTTCTCGGCAGTCCTTTCGTACCGGCCGCTCCGTCAAAGGAGGTCAAGCGTCAGTTGGTGACCAGCCTGCGGCTGCACGACGCGCAGGCCACCGTTCTGACCGGCGTACGGCGGTGCGGGAAGAGTGTCCTGCAAACCCAGCTTATGCACCGGGCGAAGTCGCCGTTCTACTGCAACTTTGAGGACACGCGCCTCTTCGGTCTGGGGCCTGACGACTTCCCCGCCTTCCTCTCGGTGCTGGAGGAACTGTCCGCTCAGGGTCAACCGGTGTTTCTGGACGAGGTTCAAGAGGTGGCCGAATGGCAGAGACTGGTTCGCGCGTTGCTTGACCGAGGGCGTGCCGTGTGTGTCACGGGGTCTAACGCCTCGCTGCTGGGAAAAGACCTCGGCACC
>CAZXVN010000612.1:0-51912 GCA_964643945.1 uncultured Lentisphaeraceae bacterium
ACGGCTATGACTATCAATTCATCGGCAAGGGTAAAGACTATGGCAACAAGGAATGCCAGGACAACTATGAGCGGATGATGAAAGAGTGAACGTATGAGAAGGTCAAGATATGGGACGGCAGGGTCGGCTCCCATTATGGCCGCAGCAACCGCATGGAGTATTGGTCAGAAAGCACGGAAGCCTATCTTGCCGTTAACGACATCTATCCGTTTGTTCGGGCGGAGCTGCGGGAGCACGATCCGCAGATGGCCCGGTTCGTGGAGCGCTACTGGGGCGTGGATCCCGAGCAGGTGGTGCGGTTGGAAAAGGATCTCGCCGCTTACCAGCAGCAAACCCGGCAGGCAGCGGCCGGCAGCCCGGCACCCAGCGGTGGCTCCGGCGCCGCTGAGAAAGTTATTTCCACCGGGCAATATGACAAGCGCGACATTGATGGCTGGACCGTCTATGTCAGTCCGCGCCTGGTGGCTCAGCCCGGAATCTGCGCGGCCATGGTGACACTGCTGAACTACAAGCTGCACATGATCGATCACTTTATCGCCGAGCAGGGTCGCCAGCAGTTGCACGAGGTGCCGGTCTGGCTGGAGGCCGGGCAGGCGGGGCCGTATGTCAGATACTGCGGCAGCAGCGAGCAGCTGGCCAGCGAGACGGCAAACCCCGACAAATTCAGGGCGGTGGAGGTTCGCGATCCGCAAAGCATGATGAAATGGGCCTTGCTGCAGCAGTCCGACATGCTTCATGAGTTGGCGCTGGCGTATTATGACCGCCACGCCGCGAAGCAGGCTTTCGAGCTGTGCAGAAAAATCCATGGCGCCTATAGGCAAGCCAGCAAGGACGGGAAATACAGCTCGGTGTTGCGGTTCGACGGCCAGCGCGTGCCGCATCCCGCCATGAGCAGCGAGAAGGAATATTTTGCCGAGCTGATGGAGAGTTACTTTCTGGTGAACGATCACTATCCGTTTATCCGCTGCGAATTGAAGGACCAGGACCCGGAGGGGTACGGGCTGATTGCCGGCTTGTGGGAAGGGAACCCGCGCCGGTGACACGACGAGCCAATTGCCACCTCACCAGTGCGAACCAGAAATAACACCCAAAGGAACTGAAATTACATGAAGAACCTGACGAACGTTTTTTTTATGCTGGTTAGCACCGCGTGCGCGATTGCAGGTCATGCCGAGGAGCAGGCGGGTGCGAAACCCGTCGCCTCGGTGCCTTCCAATGCGCGGGGTACGCCGCTGCCACCGCCCATCGCTGAGACGCAACCCAGTGAGATACTTTTTTGCGAGCGTAATCCCGGTCGCGATTATTCCAATCATTACTACGCAAACTTTGGGTATGACTGCGGAAACGAGAACTATTGGCTGCACGGGGCGGACGGCGGGCGGCTGGCGATCTACAGTCCCAAGGCCGGCTCCGTTCGCACGCTGCTGGAAGACGCCCGCGGAGCGATGCGCGATCCGCAGATACACTATGAAGGGAAGAAGGTGCTCTTCTCATACCGGAAAGGCGGCACGCACCACTACAATCTCCACGAGATGAACCTTGACGGCACCGACCTGCGCCAGATTACGCGCGGCGACTGGGATGACATCGAGCCGACCTACCTTCCCGACGGCGGCATCGCCTTCTGTTCAACGCGGTGTAAGCGCTATGTGCCCTGCTGGCTCGCACCCGTGGCGGTCCTCTTCCGCTGCAATGCCGATGGCACCGGTCTCCGTCAACTCTCTTCGGGCAACGCCCCGGAGAACACGCCGGCCATGTTGCCGGACGGCCGGATTCTGTACACGCGCTGGGAGTACGTGAATCGCGACGCGGTTTCGTTCCATCATCTGTGGACAATGAACCCCGACGGCACAGGCGTGATGGTGTACTATGGCAACATGCATCCGGGGGACGTCTTTATCGATGCCCAGCCGATTGAGGGCACGGACAACGTGGTCTTCGTCAATTCGGGCTGGCACGGCCAGATGGAACACGCGGGCAGGCTGACGCTCTTGAGCCTCCGCAACGGTCCGGATGATCGCACGCAGGCCAAGCCCATCACCGACGATGGATTCCGTGATCCGTACCCGCTCTCCGAACACGCGTTCCTTGCGGCGCGCGGCAACGAGATCGTGACGGTAACGGATGACGGCGGCGTGAAGACGCTTTGGAAAGCGAACACCATGGTTCATGAGCCGCGCCCGATCAAACCGCGCCCTCGCCCGCCGATTATCCCGTCGCGCGTGAACCTCTCCAGGGCCACTGGAACGCTGGTGCTGACGGATGTTTACGTAGGCCGCAACATGGGCGGCGTAAAACCCGCTTCGATCAAGAGACTGCTGGTCATGGAAGATCTGCCCAAGCCCGTCAACTTTCATGGCGGCGGGACGACCCCTCTGGCGCACGGCGGCTCTTGGACGTTCAAACGAATCCTGGGGACCGTTCCCGTCGAAGCCGACGGTTCAGCAAACTTCGAAATACCCGCGTGCCGCAGCATCTACTTCGCGGCGCTTGACGAGAATGATCTGTGCGTCAAGCAGATGCGCTCGTTCGTCACCGTGCAACCCGGAGAGCAGGTGAGTTGTATCGGCTGTCACGAGAACAGGACGGTCACGGCCCAGGCCTTCTCCGGCATCCGATTGGCCCATCAACGCGCCCCCAGCCAGATTCAGCCGTTTGCCGGAATCCCGGAGGTTCTGGATTTTCCGAGGGACATTCAGCCGATTCTCGACCGCCACTGCATCCGGTGCCACGACGCAAGAAGCCGCAAAGGCGGTCTGGTACTCAGCGGCGATCGCGCTCCCACGTATTCGCTGGCGTATTACAACCTGCTCCTGCATCGCCAAATCAAGGATCACGCCGGGCTGAAATGGGAAGGCCTTCAGAACGTCAACGGGCGCCCGGGCGGCAATGATGCGCCATACAGTGCCTTCAGTTACGCGGCGCCTTTGATGAAGCACATCGAGAAGAGTCACCACGAGGTCAAGCTGAGCGATGTCGCTGGCACTCACGGCTCCATTGGCGAAGGCCGCGGGCGGCTTTGCCGAGGGGCCGCTGCCCAAGGCCGCGCCGGTCCCCCCTGATCTTTCACGCGCGCCCAAGCCGGTCGTCCATGGCGTCGTCTTCGCATCGGCGGACGATCCGGATTATCGGGCGATCCTGGCACACCTGCAGGCCGCCCGGGATCGGCTGGATGAAATCAAACGCTTTGACATGCCCGGATTCAAGCCCGCGGCTGCGTACATTCGCGAGATGAAACGGTACGGTATGCTGCCGGCGGAATTCGATGCTGAAAAAGAGGATGTCAATACGTATGATCTCGACCAAAAGTACTGGCGACAGTTCTGGTGCACCCCAATCAGACCGGCGGAATAACAAAGGCAAGGCATGATGAAAAAGCACGATGTGATGGTTTCGGCGCTCTTCACATTCAGCGTGGTCTTCGCGTCAAGTGCCGCAGGCGGAGATACAGAGCGTCCGGCCCCGGCACGGAAGCCTGCGGCCTACACGCGCACCAACGACATCATCTACGGCCGAAAGTACGGGATGGCGCTGACGATGAATCTGCTGAAGCCCGCCAGCCCCAACGGCGCGGCGGTACTGTGGGTCGTCAGCGGGGGTTTCTTCTCCAGCCATGAAGAAACGCTGAGTCCGGGCTTTGTCTCGCGCGTTGAACCGCTGCTGAGCCGGGGGTACACGGTCTTTCTGGTTGTGCACGGTTCCGCTCCGCAGTTCGAATTGCGGGAGGTCACCAAGGACATTCACCGCGCCGTGCGCTTTGTGCGCTGCCGCGCCGGCGACTACGGCATCGACCCTCAGCGCATCGGCATAACCGGCGGCTCCGCAGGCGGCTATCTGGCCACTTGGCTGGGCACGACCGGGTGCGACGGCGATGCAGCCTCGGCGGATCCGGTAGAGCGCGCGTCGAGCCGGGTTCAGGCCGTGGCGTGTTTCTTTCCAGGCACTAACTGGATGAACTTCCCGACTCCCGGCGACGACGTGATCGCGATCAGCGAGAGGCTGGGCACGATTTCGGGCTTTCGCTTCAAGGAGTACGAACCCAAGAAGCGCGAATTCATTCCCATCCTTGATCGCGAGAAGGTGCGCGGAATCCTGAAGGAGTTGTCGCCGATCAATCATGTGACCGCACAATCGGCTCCCATGCTCTTCATCTTCGGAGATAAGGACACCATCACGACCATCCAGACTCAAGGCACACCTATGTTGGAGAAGCTCAAGGCGGCCGGCGTGCCCTGCGACATCATCGTCAAGCCCGGCCTGGGCCACAGTTGGCCCGGCATCGAAAAAGACTCCGAAGCGATCGCCGACTGGTTCGATGCACATCTCCTTGGCGCCACGCTCACCCCGCAGCCAGCGGCCAATCCCTCTGGTCATGTGCAGGAGCCTGGCCGGGCTGAGGACCGGCTTTCGCCCGCCGCGTTTGCCGATCCGCCGATCCATGCGCGGCCGGGTGCGTTTTGGGCTTGGCTCAACGGGTCGATCACCCAAGAGCAGGTCACCCGCGACTTGGAGGCGATGAAGCGCGGCGGCATGCGCGGCGGCGAGATTTGGGATGTGGCCGCGTACGCCGACCCTGACGGGCGGGTGCCTGCCGGGCCTGCGTTTCTCGGGCCGGAGTCCACGCGGCTGATCGCCCATGCGATTCGTGAGGCAGACCGGCTCGGGCTGGAACTCGGCATGATTGCCTCCAGCGGGTGGAATGCGGGCGGGAGCTGGATTCCGCCGGAACACGCCGGGAAAGGCCTCTATCAGTCAACCACCACGGTGGCCGGGGCCACGAATTATCACGCGGCATTGCCGATGCCTGAGTTGCCGAAAGGCTGTCCGCGGGATGCTCAGGGCCGGCCGCTCTATCTCCGCGAAGTGGCGGTGCTGGCCGTGCCTCATGATGCGTCGAACACGCTTGCCAATGCGGATCAGGTCGTTGACCTGACGAAAATGATCGAGGCCGATGGCCGGTTGCGCTGGGACGTGCCTGCTGGCGATTGGGACATCCTTCGTTTTGTCTGTGCGAATCACGGGCAGCAGTTGATTGTGCCAAGCCCGAATTCCGGAGGGCCGATGATCGACTTCTTTGATCCCCGCGCCACGGAATATCATCTTCATCACATGGTCAGCGCGATTCTCAAGGAACTGGGGCGCACCTCGTTCGAGGGCGCCAGCTTCAAAACGATGGAGTTCGACAGCATGGAGCTCGACGGGTTTACGCCATGGAACGAGGTCATGGCCGCTGAGTTCCAGCGCCGGGCGGGGTATCCGGTGCTCCGGTATTTGCCCCTGCTCGCCGGTTGGAAGCTGGCGGATCAGCACGTTCAGGAGCAGTTCCTCTACGATTGGCAAAAGGTGGTGAGCGACCAGCTGATCGACTCGCATTACGCGGCGGCCCGGAAGGTTCTCGGATCATACGGGCTGAAGCTCATCGCCGAAGCGGGCGGGCCGGGGCCCCCGATCTGGGACTCCAACCCGGTGGACGGCATCAAGGCGCTCGGGGCGGTTGATATTCCGCGGGGGGAGTTTTGGATCAGGCACCGCGGGATATTCCTGATCAAGGAGATCGCTTCGGCCGCGCATGTTTACAACAAACGTCTGGTCAGTGCGGAATCGTTTACCACCTGGCGGCGCTGGGTCGATGGGCCGTTGGTCTACAAGCGGCTTGCCGACCGGGCGCTGTGCGAAGGGTTGAATGATTTTGCATTCCACACGTTCGCCAGTTCGCCGCCCGAGGCGGGGCTTCCCGGCTGGGCCTATCATGCCGGCACGGATATCAATCCGTCGGCCACCTGGTGGCCGATGGCCCGCGGTTTGACAGACTACATCGCGCGGTGCTCGTACATGCTTCGCCAAGGGTGGTTTGTGGCCGACGTTTGCTACTACTATGGCGGTCAGGCGCCGAACTTCTATCCGCCGTTTTGCAATGTGCCCGAGAAGCCGCTGTTGGAGGGTCTCGATCCGCGCCACGATTATGATGTCTGTCCGTCGCAGGTGATCCTGCAGCGGATGCGCGTTGAGAATCGGCGGATCGTGTTGCCGGACGGGATGAGTTATGCGGCGCTCGCGCTGCCTGAGCAGGAGCATATCCCGTCGGAGGTTCTCGCAAAGATACGCGCACTGGTCGGCGACGGCGCAACGGTGATCGGCCATCAGCGGCCGTCACGCGCCCCGGGCTTGAGCGGTCATGAAAAGGAAACCAAAGAAATTGGGCGTTTGGCCGATGAGCTGTGGGGGCGGGGCGAGTTGTCAGACAAGCAGGATAAGCCATCGGTTCTGATCCGGCCAATCGGGCAGGGGCGGTTTGTTATTGCAAGCGATCGAAGTGCGGCGCTTCGGGAAATCGGGGTCGGCGCGGATTTTGAAATCGCCGGGCGCGGTGAAAGAGACCTGGGGCCGCTGGACTTCATTCACCGGAAGACCGCGGATGACGAATTCTACTTTGTCCGCAACAAGACCGCGGAGCCGCAGACGCTGACCTGCCGGTTCCGGGTGGCGGCAGCAACCAGCGGGCAGGCGCCCGAATTCTGGTGGCCCGACTCGGGACGCCGGAGCGCGTGCCGCGATTGGCAAAGCCTCGCCAGCGGCCAGGCCGAACTGCCGGTGGCGCTTGGGCCGATGGGGTCGGTGTTTGTCGTCTTCCGGAGAGGCGGCACGGACAAACATGATCCGGTTGACGCCTTCGCCCGCGACACGTTCCCGGCGGCAGAGAATCCCCCGCCGCTGACCCTCGAAGGATCTTGGCAGGTCGAGTTTCCAGAAGGGTGGGGCACGCCGCAAATGGCCACCTTCCAAAAATTACATAGCTGGACCGAGTCGGACGACGAAGGGATAAAGGTCTTCTCGGGAATCGCCACGTATAAAAAGACCTTCGAACTGCCGGAGTCATTGGCAAAAAAGAGTCGGCTCTTCCTGCAATTGGGCGAACTGGCCGAAATCGCCGAGGTCACGCTCAACGGTAAGCGCCTTGGGCTGGTTTGGCTGCCGCCCTTTCGGATCGAGATTTCAGGCGCGGCTCATGCCGGCGCGAATCAGTTGGAGATCCGGGTCGCGAACCTCTGGGCCAACCGGCTGAACGGTGATTCGTTGCGGCCGGAATCGGGCCGTTTTACGCGAAGCAACCTCGACCGGATCCAAACCGATCCGACGTCGGACAGCTCATACGGCCGGGTTCCCCGAGGAAAGGCGCGGCCGGTTTACGACAAGGTTCCGCCGCTCATGAAGTCGGGCCTTTTCGGGCCGGTTCAGATTATCACGCCCGGGCGTATCGATGAGGTGCGCACTGCACCTAACGGTGTCTGGCCGGAGATCGATGTGGACCCCGCCCGTCCGCTTGGGTTAGAATAACTGCAAATCGAATGAAAACAAAACACGCGTTATTGATCGCGGCCCTTGCGGCTTTCGGGCCGTCCTGTCTGGCCGCGGAAGACTTCTGGGTCAGGGATCCTGCGGGGCGCATCACCCACACAGGCTCCGGCAAAGATCCGCTCGTGCTGTGTATGCAGGGCCGCAAAGTGGTGATGCAGGTTCAGTCGGACAGCGTCACGGGACTGTGCTACACGGCCCGGTTTTACAACGTGCAGAAAGACCTCCTGAAAAAGAAGAAGGTCCTGTTCCAAGCCAGCCGCGCAACTGATCCGGAGGTGAAGGTCAACGGGCAGGCCCTGCAGTTCGGGGCGCCTGCCTCCGCCACCTTCGACGGTCTGTTGACGGTGACCTATCCCGAAAAGGGCGGCATCGCCGCCACCCGCACGCTCTATCCCTCCACTCTTAAGGCTCTGGTCGTTGAAGAGTGGCAGGTGCGTAACACGGGCGGGCAACCCGTGAAAGTTCTTGTGGCGGCGGATCGCAACGTTCAATCGAATGGCGAGGGTGTCGCCGTGGACTGGAGCTGCCAGGGCATTGAAGACGTTTCCCTGAAGTCCGGCGGCGTGGTGTGTTTCTCCGTCTGTGTGCAGGCCAGGCTAGGCTCCGCGTCGGATGTCGAGGCCGTTGATGTGGCTGCGGAACACGGCGCACGCGCGGCCTTGGCCGAGGCGGCCTGGCGCGGCCCCGGCCGGCTCGAAACGCCGGAGCCGGCGCTCGACGCGGCGTTCGCCCTGCAGAAGCTCCACGTTCTGGAAGCGCCGATCGAAACGTGCAAGGGCGTCATCACCCACAACGGCAGCCTGATCTACTCGCCCGGCATCTGGGCGAACGACCCGGTTGAATATTCCAGCCCGGTGTTTCCTTTTTTTGGCGATGCCGGATTGAACCGCGCCGGCATGGGCATGTACCGGGTGTGGCAGGACCATTGCCTCACGAACGGCATTGTCCCCTTTCCGGGCTCGTTCGAGGGCCCCGCTCTGAATCTCACCCAGCGGGAGCGCGGCGACGACGCGATGGTGCTGTATGGCCTGTCCAAATTTATCCTGTTCCAGGGTGACCGCGCCGCCGCCGAGGAGCTGTGGCCGCTGATCAACTTCAGCGCCGAGTCGGTGTTGAAGCACACCACCGCTGACGGCATTGTCGCTTCGGAGACCGACGAGATGGAGGACCGCTATCCGACCGGCAAGGCTAATCTGAGCACGTCGGCGCTCGCTTACGGCGGCTACCGTCAGGCGGCGCGGCTGGCGCGCGCCTTGGGCAAGAACGAGGCCGCCGCGGAGTTCGACACCCGCGCGGAGGCGCTGAGCAAGGGCCTCGAAGCGTATTTTGGCGCGGAGGTTGAAGGCTTCAAGACCTACCGGTACTACACCGGAAACACCACGCTGCGCGGGTGGATACTCCTGCCGTTGGCCATGGGCATCACCAACCGGCAGGCGGGCACGGTGGCCGCCCTGCTTTCAGACAAGCTCTGGCCCAACCGCAGCGAGGGCGCCGACATTCTGGCGGAGTCGACCCGGCCGACCGAGTGGGGGCGCGAGACCTACTACGCCCTGCGGGCCTTGTTCAAAGCCGGGCGTACGGAGGAGGCGATTGACCTGACCCGGAGCGTGGTCATGGCGCAGGTCTTCGGGAGCCGGGGGCCGTATCCTGACGAGGACGCCATCGACATGCTCTGTCCGGGCTCGCTCTACCCGCGCGTCTTTACCGAAGGCGTGTTCGGCATCGTGCCCACCGGCCTTGACTCTTTCGAATGTACGCCGTGGCTGCCCCAGGCGTGGCCGCGGATGGCGCTGCGCGACGTGCGCGCCTTTGGACGGGCTTGGGATTTGGTCGTGGAACGTGCCGGCGATCAGCAAAAGGTCACGGTGAGCAGCGGGGGCCGGACAGTGATGACAGGCGTCGGGCCAGCCGGGAAGACGTATCCGGTGACCTTGACCAAGTAAAGCCTGTTTTTCGGGTAGGGCAGAGCGCTTCAAAACGAGGAACTTTTCATGAGCATGAAACGCACACACAGGTTCAAAGCGGATGTCTATCGACTGCTGGCCGTACTGGCCTGTCTGCTCAGCGCCACGGTCTTGGCCGTGCCGGGCAAGGCCGATGTCAAGAGCGATTTCGTCAACCCGCCCCTGAAGTTCAGGTCCAGGCCGCTCTGGTTCTGGAACAACACGGCTGTGACCGCGTCCGAAGTGGCTGCTCAGCTGCAAGGTGCGCGCGACCTGAGCGGGTATGGCGGGCTGGCGCCCCTGCCGTTCGGAGCCAAGTTTACGCCCAAATATCTCAGCGAGGAGTATTTCGAGCTCTATGGCGGCGCCGTGAAAAAAGCCAGGGAATTAGGGATGTTCCTGACCATTTATGATGAATACGGTTTCCCCAGCGGCAGCTGTGGTGCCAACATGGGCGACGGCATCCCGCGGTTTAAGAACAAGTATCCCGACGCCACCCTGAGGCGCCTCGACAAATACGAAGACGAAGTCACAGGGCCTGCCGCCTATTCCAAGCCGCTGCCCGCAGGCGCGCTGATGAGCCTCGTGGCCATGAACAGCGGCACCCTCGAGCGCGTGGACCTGACGGGAACGGTGAGCGGGGGTTCGCTGTCTTGGAGCGTTCCCGCGGGCGTGTGGAAAATCATGACCTTTGTCTGTGTTCTCGACGGGGACCCGAATGTCGATTATCTTGAACCCAGGCACGTCGCCAAATTCATTGACATGGTTTATCAGACCTACTATGACAGGTTTGCCAAGGACTTCGGCTCAACCATCGCGGGCGCGTTTTACGATGAGCCCACCCTGTACCGCGCGCAGGGCCGCGTATGGACCGATCGGTACAACGAGAAGTTTCTGGCCGCCTACGGCTTTAGTCCAGCTCCCTATTACCCGGCCCTCTGGTACGACATCGGGCCGGAGACCCAAGCCGCCCGGAATTATCTCTTCGGGTTCAGGTCGGAGCTGTATGCCGCCGGCTTTGTGAAAACCATTCAGGACTGGTGTACCGCACACGGCGGGGTCTCGCTCCTCGGACATCAGGATCAGGAGAATGTCAAGAACCCCGTGGGGATCTCGGGCGATCTCATGAAGTCCTACAAGTATCAGGACGTGCCGGGCATTGACAAAAT
This sequence comes from uncultured Lentisphaeraceae bacterium, assembly GCA_964643945.1. GTDB lineage: Bacteria > Verrucomicrobiota > Kiritimatiellia > RFP12 > UBA1067 > JAHFSX01. Next base: position 10,469 of record CAZXVN010000612.1, read on the forward strand.
CGGCTGGGACAACGATCCTGAGGGATATTACAAAGTCGTCAGCTCTGTGGCCTATAATTGGGACAAGGCGCAGGTGATGACGGAAACGTATGGCGCCATGGGCAATTTAAGCTGGGACCGGCTCTATTCGATTGTGATGGAACAATATGCCAAGGGGATCAACAACTTCGTTCAACACGGGGTTTGGTACAATCTCGGCAACATCACCTATCTGCCCGAACTTTCCTATCGCAATCCGCGTTATGCGGATGGACTGGCCGCCTATAACACCTATATTGGGCGGCTCAATGTGCTCCTGCAGGATACGGGCCGGCACGTGGCTGATATCGCGGTGCTCTATCCGATTGCAACCCTCCAGGCGGGCTTCCGTTTTGGCGGCCCGCTCGATCCCTATATCGGAGGGGTGAACATCCCGGAGGCGGATTACATCTACCTGGGCGAACTGCTGGCCACCCGAGTGTGCCGCGATTTCACCTTTCTTCACCCCGAGGTTCTGGACGAGCGCTGCTCGGTCAAGGGCAACCGGATCACGCTCAACAACACAGTCAACTTCGAGGAATACAAGGTGGTGATCCTGCCCGGCCAGAAAACCATCCGCTGGAGCAATCTAAAAAAGATCAAGCAGTTTTACGACAACGGCGGCCAGGTGATTGCCACGGGCCAACTGCCCTGCAAGTCCGCCGAGTTCGGCCACGATGCCGACGTCGTGGCGGCCGTTCAGGCGATGTTCCCCAAGGCCAAGCAGCAGATCCTCGCCACCGCTTGCTCCGAGTGGCGCGCGACCGGCGCCTATGAGCCGATGAAGGCCATCGACGGAGACTTAGACACGCACTGGGCACCGTCGGAAGGAGACGCCAAGGAGTGGTGGCTCGACGTGGATTTCGGCATGGAGCGCACGTTCAATTCGACCCGGGTCCACGAGGACGCCAACCGGGTGACGGCCTACAGCATCCAATACTGGAACGGCAGCGGGTGGACCGCTTGCGCCACCGGCACGGCGCTCGGCACGAATCAGGTGGACAGGTTCAAGCCCGTCACCTCCTCCCGGGTACGGCTGGCGATTGGCGGCGTATCTGCCGGGAAGCCTTCGATCTGCGAGTTTGAGGCCCGCCTGGATGACGGCCCCAACCTGGCTCACAGCGACGTTCTGATTGTGCAAGAAGGCCGGAAAGGCTCACGTGCGATCTATCTCAATTCACCTAACGAATGGAACTTGCGGAAAGCTCTGGATCAGGCCCTCGCCGTGTATGACGTGGAGATCGAGAGCAGTCAGAAGCTGAGATATATCCACAGGGTGAAAGGCAAAACCGAGGTTTACTTCTTCGCCAACCTGGGCGGACAGAATGCGGAGGCCTCGGTTCAGCTGCGCGGGAAGATCACGCCCGAGGTGTGGGATCCGCATACCGGCCAATCCTTTGTTCCGCCCTGTTCGCAGACGGTCGAAGACGGTCAGCCGGTGACCCGCATCAAGTTGAGCCTCAGCCCTGTTCGTTCTCTCTTCGTGACGGAAAATCAGTGGAAGCGCGTAAGCTTCGATTGACTATCCGGGTTTCTTGGTCTATCATTGACTCGCTTTTTTTAATTGAGGTAAAAGGTCTGTTCAAAAAACGCATGTTTAGCAAGGGAGCTGACCCCATGATGGATCAAGCAGGAGTCTTCAAAGCAAGTGTGTGTGCTGTGGCCGTCTCCGTGATGACAACGGTCTGTGCGCAAGACGCGAAGCCAGCCGTCGAGCAACCTGTTGCCGCCGCCGACCAACCGGCTGCCACGCCTGTTGCAGAACCGCAGCTTCCGGCCAAATTGTTTGAGCCGCTGGTACGCGTGATGAGCATTCGGGGCATCTGTGAAGTGAAGAATCCCGATGTGGGCTCGTTCCAGCCCGCTGCAAACAACAAGGCCTATCCGCTCGGATCGACCCTCCGAACCGGACTTGGCGGCAGCGCCATTCTTGTTTTCTCCAGTCAGGAGAGCGTGCAGCTCCTCGAGAATTCGGAGGTGGTGGTCACCAGTCTCGAGAAAAATCCGACAGGGCGCAGCATTCGCATCGTCTCAGGCAAGGTGAAGACCAACCTGCGTGACAACCTGCCGGAGGGCAGCTTCGGGGTTGAGACGGCCAACGCGAGTTGCAAGAACGTGGTAGGTCGCATCGAGTACACGCTCGCTGCCGACGCCACCCTTGAGACCTTGCAGATCGCTGTCATCACCGGCTCGGCCCGCATCGAGGGTTCCCAGTATCAGATCCCTGCTTTGCGTGCGGCCAACACGGTCAATATCCAGACTGCGCCAGACCGTTCGCTCAGCCGCCTCGCGGGCGTTTCCGGCGATTTCGCGATCACGTTGGAGAACGGAACCGAAACGCCGGTGAATTTTGGCATGTCGCCCAAGGCGGTTGTAAAAATCTGGCGTGAGAACGCCCCGGTCGGCGGACGTGCGATCATCTCCACGCTGGTCGTGAGCCCGACGGGCATGGCGCGTCATCGTTTCGCGTATGCGGATGGACGCCCCAACATGACTACGGGTGAACTGATTGCGCCGTTGGATGAAGAGGATAAGGACAAGGACAAGGAAGAGGTGCCGGTCCTGTTCTCGACGGAAGGCAAGAAGGACGAGGCGCCTGCTAAAAAGGCAGAGAAGTCCGCCGACCCCCTCGCCGAGAAAGCGGAAGATAACGCGACTAAGTAAGTGTCCGCATGATTTTTTAAGGGAACCGGCGGTCTGCGCAACCTCCGGTTTTTCTTGTCAAAAAGAGTGTTTGCGCGTGTGTTAACCTTATTGGATTATCCACCGTGTTCATTTATCACTTCAACCGACTCATCCGCAGCCGTATTCTGTGGGGCTTCTTCGCCATCATCATTTCCTTCGCCTTTGTCGCGGTCGGCTCTTGCTTTAAAGCGCCTAAGGACAATCTGGTCGCCGGTAAGATCAATGGCAAAAAAATATCCGCCAGCACCTTCGAGCAGGCTGTTCAGGCGATCCGCGGATTTGGCCGCAACCGTGACAGTCAGACAGCCGTCAACGTCGTAGACCGTCGTGCGTGGGAACAACTTGCCGCCCGCTTGACCGCCGAGAAGAATGGGCTCAGCGCCAGCAAGGACGAGGTCCGCGCCATGTTGCGCGAGGCGGCCGGTTTCCAAGGTGCCAACGGGTTCGACATCAACAGTTACCGCATGATCCTCGCCGAACAGGGGTTGACCCCTGCCGTGTACGAAGGCTTGGTCTCGCACCAGCTCGCCATGATGAAGAGCGCCGCATTGATCGAGTCTGCCACATGGGTCGCACCCATGGAGTTGGAGGATGAGCTGGCTGCCATGACCGACCTGTTCACCGTGCAGGTTGTCGCTGTCAGCAATCGGTTCGCCACCGTTGAAATGCGCCTGTCCGACGAGGACTATCGCAAGTTCTATGAAGAGAGCAAGGCTTCCTTAGCCCTGCCCGACCGCATCGCGGTGCGTTACATCGAGTTCCCCGTCACCAACTACCTGAAATACGTTTCCGTGCCAGAAGAGGATCTGCAAGAGTACTACGACAGTCACGCCAACACCTACACGCGGACCACCAACAGTGTCACCGAGACCATCCCGTATGCGGAGGTGCGTTTGAAGATCCTCGCCGAACTCCAGATGGAGGAGGCCCGCTATTGCGCGTCCACGAGCGTGACGTTCAACATCTATGGCAAACTCGCCGCCGCCGGTTCCAACGCGCTTCAGATCGCCGCCGCCCAAGAGGAGCTTACGGTCAAGACGTCACCCCTTTTTGGCGCCGAGGATTCGCTCTACTGGGTCGAAAACTCGAAGGAGTTTGCCGAAGCCGCGTTCGAACTCGATCCTGATCGCGCGGACTCCCGGTTCGGCATCGTTAAGAGCGAGAGCCATGTCTATGTCATCGAGCCCGTCCAGCGGTCGCCGGCGCACACGCCGACCTATGAGAACGTCCTGAACGATCTGCGCCCGCGTGCCATGGCCAAGGCCCGCTCCGAGGCCTTCCAGAGCTACACGAAGGAGCTGCGCGCCGATCTCCGCAAGCTGTTGGATGAGGGCAAGAGCTTCAGCGAGGCTGCCCGCGCCAAGTCGCTCAACGTCTCGACATCGATCATGTATACGGTCAGCGATGTCCAGAACCAGAAGATCGAGAACGGCTTTTCCATCGCCTACGGCGCGATGACCCTGAAGAAGGGCGCGCTTTCCGAGGCTGTTCCGGCATCGGCCGCGCAGTCGCTGCTCGTCTACGTGCAGGACCGCCAGCCCGGTGACGCGCTCGCTGCGGAAATGATGCGCGCTCAGATCCGCTCGGGGGTCGCCCGCCGCCGCAACAGCAACCTCTTTTCTGACTGGCTGGCTTGGAACCTCGCCCAGCAGGATTTCAAGCCCACCCATCCTCTGGTCGACGACGATGCCGATGCGGGCATCGAGAGTGACACGGACGTTCCAGCGAAGAAGGCCGCCGGCAAGAGATCCGAAGGCAAGAAGGCCGCTCAGTAACCCCGTTGGGTTTAGAGATAATAAAAGCGGAGCCTCACGGCCCCGCTTTTTTTTTGTTGGGTGATCCCACGCCCTGCGCGCGTTGCGCCTACAGTTTGGCGCAGAAGCGTGCCAGGCGCGTCATGCCTTCCTCAATCTCAGCCATGCCGCACGCGTAGCTCAGGCGCACGCAGTCGTTCGCGCCGAAGGCCACGCCGGGCACCACGGCCACGTGCTCCTCTTCCAGCAGACGTTTAGAGAAGGCCATCGAGTCGAGGCCGAACGAGGAGATGTTGGGGAAGACGTAGAACGCGCCGCTGGGCTTGACGCACTGGATGCCGGGGATGGCGGAGATGAGTTCGTAGATGCGGCGGCGGCGCGCGTCGAAGGCCTGAATCATCTCGTTGGCCGCCGCTTCGCCCTTTTCGAGCGCCGTGACCGCGCCCCACTGTGCGAACGTGTTGGGCGCGGAGGCGCAATGGCTTTGCAGAGCGTTCATGGCTTTGATGAAGGTCTCGGGACCTGCGGTATACCCGAGACGCCAGCCGGTCATCGAGTAGGTCTTGCTGAAGCCGTTGACCGTGATCGTGTTGTCGTAGAACGCCTGGGAGAAAGATGCCATGCTGATCTGCTGGTTGCCATCGTAGACCATTTTCTCATAAATCTCGTCGGAGACGACTGCGATCTCGTGCTTGCGTGCGGTTTCGCCCAGCGCCTGCAACTCGGAGGGCGTGTACATCACGCCGGTGGGGTTGCTGGGGCTGTTGATGACGATGGCTTTGGTCCGGGACGTGGTCAGACGTTCGATGTGCTGCGGGGTGATCTTGAAGCCTTGGTCGGCCGTGGTGTGGAGGAAGACCGGGACGCCGCCCGCGACGCGCACCATCTCGGGATAGCTCAGCCAGAAAGGCACGGGGATCATCACTTCGTCGCCAGGGTTGAGGAGTGTCTGGAACACGAGGGCGAGCGAGTGCTTGCCACCACAGCTCACAATGATCTGCGAGGGTTTGTAATCGAGGGCGTTGTCGCGTTTGAACTTTTCGGAAAGCGCCTGACAGAGCATAGGCACGCCCGCCACGGGGGTGTACTTGGTTTTGCCGTGACGGAGTGCGTCGACCGCCGCCTGCTTGATGATTTCGGGTGTGTCAAAGTCTGGTTCGCCCGCGGCAAAGTTACAGACTTTCTGCCCTTGTTCAACCATCTGCTTGGCCAGACTGGCGATGGCAAGGGTTTGCGAGGGCTTGATGGCTAAGATACCGTCGTTCAGGTTTTTCATGCGTAGTAGCTTCTGATTATTTCTTCGAAATGCGGGTCATGCATCACATCCAGAAGGCGCATTTCGCTTTGGGTGTTCTCGGCCGAATCCGAGGCAGGTGCGGCGTTGACCATGATGTTGGTTCCGGACTCGCGGCGGATCGAGCCGTGCCGTGCCTTCAAGGGGTCGGTTACGCCGAGAATATCGCCGATTTTATTTACCGAGTCAATCCTTTCGTGCACGATGCCAAAGAATGGGCGCATCTTTGGGCGCATCTTCGGTGTTTATGCCCTTACGGGTACACTGCGAACACGACTGTTTCGCTTGCAGTGACGCCGTGAGGCGTTGTTTGCGCCGAACCGATGCGCTTCCTGAAAAAGGGCTGCGAATCGAGGTTGCAAAGTGGCCGGAAAACGGGGAAACTATATTTATACGGCTTGCGCGTATGTTCTCATACCCTTAGGTCTCGGGCTAAAGGTTCATCGACCTCCCGGTTTTTTATTGGCGGGCGGGGACGAGAGTGAGAGTCGTTGAAGAGTGAAAGGGTGTTTGCAATGAATTCGGCATTTCTGGTGGTGGCTGCGGCACTGTTGCTCATGCTCGCCTATCGTTTTCTGGGCGCCTTCATGGCGGCGAAGGTTCTGGCGCTGGATCCGACGCGCCGGGTGCCGTCCGAAACGCACCAGGACGGACGCGACTACGTGCCGACGAACAAGTGGATTCTTCTGGGGCACCATTTCGCGGCGATTGCGGGGGCGGGGCCGCTGATCGGGCCGGTGTTGGCCGCGCAGTTCGGCTGGCTCCCCGGAACCCTGTGGATCCTGATCGGCGCGGTGATGGCGGGGGCGGTGCATGACTCGGTCATCCTGCTGGCCTCTGTGCGGCATCAGGGCCGTTCGATTGCGGAGATCGCACGAGAGATCATCGGCCCGCGCATGGGGCTGGTCACTTCCATCGCCATCCTCATCATTTTGGTCATTGCCATGGCTGGGCTCGGCATTCCGGTGGTCAATGCGTTAAAGGAGTCGCCGTGGGGCACCTTCACCGTCGGGTTCACGATTCCGGTTGCCTTCTTTGTCGGCCTCTACCTGAAGTTCATCCGCCCAGGGAAGATCGTCGAGGCGACGATCATCGGGATGGCGCTGATCCTGTTCGGCGTCGCCGCCGGGCCCTCTGTGAAAGAAATGGCGTGGGCGCACTACCTTTCATTGGATGAGAAGACGATGACGGTGACGCTGGCGGCCTACGGTTTCCTCGCGGCGGCGCTCCCGGTGTGGCTCTTGCTCCTGCCGCGTGATTATCTGAGTACGTACATGAAACTCGGCGTCATCTTTGCCTTGGCCATCGGCATCCTCATCGTGCATCCTGAAATCAGAATGCCGGCGGTGACGCAGTTTACGGCCGGCGGCGGGCCGGTGATCTCCGGCAAACTTTTCCCGTTCCTTTTCGTCACCATTGCTTGCGGAGCACTGTCCGGATTCCACGCGCTGATCAGTTCCGGCACGACCCCAAAACTGATCCGTAACGAGCGCGATATCCTTCCGATCGGCTATGGCGCGATGCTGCTGGAGGCGTTTGTCGCCATCATGGCGCTGGTGGCCGCCACCGTGCTGCCGATGTCCGACTACTTCGCGATCAACGCGAAGCCCGAGGCCTTTGCGGCGCTCGGCATGGTGCCCGAACAGCTCGCCGAACTCTCGAAGCTCGCCGGGGAGGATCTTGCCGGACGGCCCGGCGGCGCCGTCACGCTGGCTGCGGGCATGACCTGGATCTTCTGTAAGATTCCGCTGCTCAACCGGCTGATGGGGTTCTGGTACCACTTCTGCATCATGTTCGAGGCCCTGTTCATCCTGACCACGATTGATGCTGGCACGCGCGTCGGACGGTACCTGCTTCAGGACTTCGCGGGGCATGTCTGGAAACCGCTTGGCGACAAGGCGCGGTGGGGGAACATCCTTGTCTTTTCCGCGCTGTTTTCCGCCGCATGGGGCTGGCTGCTGTACACGGGTGACGTGAAGACGATCTGGCCGCTGTTCGGCGTGGCCAACCAAATGCTGGGGATCATCGCCTTCGGCGTTGGCACCGCGTTCCTCCTCCGTATCGGCAAGGCCCGGTACATATGGACGACGCTGGTGCCGATGGCGTTCGTGCTGACGACCACGCTGACGGCGGCCGTGCTCAACATTACGGACAATTTTCTGCCCAACAAAAACTATCTGCTCGCCGCGATTTCCGGCCTGCTGATCCTTCTGGTGGTCGCCGTCACCCTCGAGAGCGTAGCCGCCTGGATCCGGCTGCTGCGGAACCCGTACAGCCCAGAAACGATGCCGAGCCCAGAGCCGGCCCTGCCCGTGAATGTTCCCGATTGAACGGCGCGGCCGCTTGGTGCGGTCAGGCGTAGTAGCTTCTGATTATTTCTTCGAAATGCGGGTCATGCATCACATCCAGAATGCGCATTTCGCGCTGGGCGTTCTCGGCCGAATCCGAGGCATGTGCGGCGTTGACCATGATGTTGGTGCCGAACTCGCGGCGGATCGAGCCGGGCCGCGCCTTCAGGGGATCGGTTTCGCCGAGGATGTCGCGGATTTTCTTTACCGCGTCGATGCCTTCGTAAACAATGGCTAAACATTCTTCGGTTCCCGGCAGGACGATCTCTTCTGGCAAACAGTTGGAGGGGCGGCGGCCGGTCATGAATTCGACGATGTTTCCGAACTCGCGTTCAGCGAAGAGCGGGGCGAGGTAGTCGCAGAGTGAGGCGAGCGGTGCGGCGTCGACCGGTAAGCCGAACTCGCGCGCAAGGGCTTGTGCGGCGCGCTCCGCACCGAAACGCTTGAAGACCGCCTGGAGGGTTTCACGAACGGGACCGTAGAACTCTTCGGCTTGAGCGACGGTCATCGCGAACTTCTTGACACCCACGATGCGCAGACCGGTGCTGGACAGCAGATCCATGATGTTGCCTGCCCGCAAAGAGGGCTGCCGCCAATTGTCGGGTTTGAGCATGACCAGCGTCTGCTGCACATCTTCACCGCCCGGCACGTCCATTGCGCCACGCACGATGCCGGTGTCGGAGTGCAGGTGTTTCAGCCAGACATTCAGGATCTCGCTGACGATCTTGGGGGTGGCGCCGACCAGCACGGCGGGTTCGAAATACTCCACGCGGCCGGTCTTGGGGTCGGTGACCATGTCGCCGTAGGTGTCGCGGACGGTCTGGCCGCTACACCAGCGCTGGCGGATGCTGCCGGTGACCTCGAAGATTTTACGGACGGCATCCTCGCCTTCGAAAAGCAGCAGGATGGAGCGGTGGGGGCAGCCTGTGGCTTCGTCGGGCGTGTAGGCGCGTCGTACATAGTTGGAAAACAGCATGCACTTTTCGGGGTCGGTGGGATCGTAGGTGCTGAGGTAATCGGCAAAGGCGGTGGCGAGGCCAGACGACGCGCCAATGACGCGCGTGCCGACTAGTTTAAGGTCTGTGCGCACGAGATATCGCGCGATAATCCCGCCGGTTCGTGATTTTCGGATCGGGTACGGATTGATGAGTACGAACGCCAGTTCCTTTGCCATTGACTAAACCTCTTTGACGTGAGTGATCGCGTTTTCCATACTGAAGACCCCTGACGCGGGCAGGGTTGCTAAAAAGATTAAAAAGATGCCGATAACGCGAAGAAGGGCACTGTTCACTCAAAAGCCACAGGGTCTCACAGTTGGCAATTAAGTTTACCTCTTTGAAACAGGGGAGTCAACGGAAGTCGCTTGAGCCAGGCGAGTTCACGCCGTCGCATGCGTGTGCGCTCCGCAGGCGTGCGGTCGTTTGAACCGGTCAGGTGATCGAAGCCGTGCGCGAGGTAAAGGGCGAGTTCCCGGTCGGCGGACCACGCGGCGTGGCGCGGCGCGGCGCAGGCCACCCGCTCGACATTGACGAACAGCTCGCCGATCAGGCCGGCGGGCTCGCCGGGGACCGGCTCGTAACGCTGGGTGATGACATCGGTGGCCCCTTCGTGCGCCATGATCGCCGCGTTGACTGGCGCGATGGCCGCATCGTCCAGCAGGTGGATGGCGACCTCTTGCCACGGCGGGTCATCGGGCATCCGCGCCTGCGCCAGGCTGGCCAGCGCATGCGCCAGCCGCTTGAGGGCGTCGGCGTCGAGCTTGAAGCGGTGTTGGGTGTTATGGAGAATGAGGCGCATATCAAACCGTGTAAGTGGAACAAAGTTTAGCCTAAATCCGGCAGTCGATGGAACAACGAAATGCGCGAAACAGACTCGATGCCGGCGGAGTCCATCACGCAGGCGTAGCGCCCGTCGATGGATGGCGCCTTGCCGTTGCGCAGCAGCGACGCGCCCTGGAAGATGTCGGCGATGGTCACGAAGCTGTCCTCGCGCATCCCGGCGAACGCCGCCGCGCCGCCCGCGTAGATCATGCGGAAGGGCTTCGGCGCGTTGACATAGGCGCTGTCGAGGTTGGTCACCGCCACGGCCAGGGGCCGGACGAAGCGGTCGTTGACGACCGTGTGGATCATGCGGCGCACCCAGCGGTTGAGGCGGCGCTTGGAGACCGCCATGATGTCCGAGGGGTCCTGCAGGAGCAGCTTCGGCCGGAACGACAGGTAGCCCGCGAGATCCTGCGTCGAGACCTGGAAGATGTCGTCCGGCACGACCATCGAGGCGCCGGGCTCCTCGGTCTCGCCGTACATCTTGGGCGAGTCGCTGGTGGTCTCGGTCGCCAAAGCCAGATCCCCGAACTTGCGGAACTGGACGAACGTCCCCGAGTTCGGGGCCAGCTTGGCTTTCACACCCAGGCCGCTGTTGGCCAGCGGGGTTTCCAATTCCTTGTCGGTCATCTCGTCGAAAGCCCGGTCGAAATACCCCTGGACCGTGCCCTTCATCGTAGTAGAGTCCATACTTCTCCTTTGTTTGAGCGAACGGGGAAACCATTCACCCCCTATATTAGTTGGGGTAAAGTGGTAAAGTTGGGGGCAGGAGAAGGCGGAGAAGGCTGTTAGACTGTGAGGCTGTCAGGCAGAAAATCGGGGATGGGAGCGGGAAGGGGCGGGTTGATAGAGAAAGATGCGGTTGAAGAACAATCGGGCCTTGAAAAAGGATGATCTTGTGTGCTAACTTCCAAACGACGGTGGAGCACGGTGAGCGGCGGCGTTGAGAGGGTAACGGTCAGGCGTGACATGGCGAATGCTCAGCATCCAGCAGGATGTCTTGAGTCGAAAGATGGTGCCGAGTTGGGGGAACAGTGTCGCATCGGGACATACGGACAAAAGCAGTTTTAAAGGAAGAAGCAGGGCGCGCCGGGCCGTAGAACAAACGAAAGGCGGGGGTCATGTTGATGAGTTCGAAAAAGCAATCCACCCGGATCAATGTCCTGTGTTCAGAGACGGCACGGAGGCCGATATCGAAAGGAACCCAATGACTCCTCGCGAACTGATTACAAAACAACGCAGACCGTATGTCCTTGCGGCTGTTATTGGCTTGGGGGTGTTTACGGCCGGTCTTTTACTCAATAGGTTGATAGGAAAAACAACTTTAGCCTTTCCGGACGGAAGGTGTTCTGTCGGCGGATGGTTTTCATTTTGCCTCGTGATCATTGGTGTCGCAATATTTCTTTTGGCAGCCTCACTGCTTTCATTTCGCGGGGACTGTCCCAAATGTGGAAAGAACATGGGGCCGACTGGCTGGCGGAGAAGAAATTACTGCCCTTTATGTGGCGTCCATCTGGATGCGGAAACGACAGAGGCCGGAATGATTGCCGGTTCTGTTCTAAAAAAGCAACGCAAAGAATGGGCTTTACATATTTTCATTGGCTTTTTGTTCCTGTTGAACTTTGCTCTGATGTCTTTTGTGATGATACTCTTCATGCGGATATTACAACTTGAGATGAATCGATATGACAACGCTAAAATTGTTGGTCGCTATTATGCGCAAGCATGCAGAAATCAGAGCGGCGAGGATGCCATGCGAAAAATTTGTGTAGAAGAACTAAGACATGCTCAGACATCAAACTATTGGGATAAGGTTTGCCTTCCATCTGATGAAGAAAAGTATCGAAATAAGGTTTTAGATACTTTTGAAAAGGAGCTTGCACGAATTAAGAGTGGCCTGATAACAAAAGAAACCGTTAACCAGTAAGGGAAGCAGGTTTTATCTGGGCGGAGGCAAACGAAAGTCAGCGGTCATGATTTTGAATTCGGAAGGGTAACAGGTTCGTATGGGGACAAACGGACAAACGAAGAAAGGCGACCGCTAGGCCGCCTTTCTTGTTTGTTGAATTGTCGTCCGGAGCGGACGCGTTCACTTGCCCTTCTTCAATTCCTCGGTCAGCCACTCGTCAGCAGTGAGTTTCTTGTCGCCGCCGCCACCGCCCGCCGGGGGCTTCGCGGCCTTGCCGGTGAGCGTTTCCAGCCGGTCGACCTCGGCCTTGAGCGCATCGCGCTCCGTCTTGAGCGTATCGCGTTCTGTGGTCAGCGTGTCCCGCTCGGTCTTGAATGTGTCCCGCTCGGCGGTGAGATCGGCGACAACCTTGTCAGCCGCCGCCTTGTCTGCAACGACCTTATCAGCGGCGGCTTTGTCAGCGGCAGCCTGGTCAATCACTTCCTTTGCAACGTCATCGGGTTTGCTCATAGCTCTCCTTTTGTTTGTGCCTGTTCAGCAGGACAATCATGTTCATCATGTAATCCTGTCTATACTTTGAATCCTTGCTTCAATCGCCGCGTTCTTCGTCCGTTTCACTCGCCATGTTCTCGATCAGGCCGAGCATGACCGACATGCCCGCCGTGATCCCGTAATCGTGCGGCGTCCGTTCGGCCACCGAGAGCGCCCGGCCGGCCGCGACATCGTGCAGCGTCAGCAGGAACTTCGTGCCCGACGGCGTTGAAGATCCAGAGCATGAACGCCTTGACCGACTCCGGCCCGAGCGTCTGCGTCATGCTGTCGATGACCGGCGCGAGCTGCCCCATGTTTGTGAGGCTGGCCAGCGTGCGGTGCTGGTTGGGGCAGTGCGTGTGCAGGTCGGGGATATGGAAGGCCTCGTGGAATCGAGAGACGGACTGCCGCACAGTCTCGGTCTTCTCCCCCAGAGGGGGCTCGGTGTTCTCGCAGCGGAAGAAAAAGGGAAGGCGGTTTTCCCTTGCTGGCAACCTTATCCCGTGTCAAACTGAGCCTGATTCAGCACGCGAAGGAATAAAAATGGAACGACAGTTTTTAATGGGGAATGAAGCGGTTGCATGGGGTGCGCTGCATGCGGGGGCGGCCCGAGGAGCCGGTTATCCCGGAACACCGTCAAGCGAGATTCTCGATGTCTTCAATCAGCTCGGCGGCAAGGCCGAATGGGCGCCAAATGAAAAGGTCGCCGCCGAGGTGGCGCTGGGTGTTTCATTCGCCGGTGTGCGCGCCTTTACCACGATGAAGCACGTTGGACTCAACGTCGCCGCCGATGTGCTTTTCACGGCCGCCTACAGCGGGGTGGACGGCGCGCTGGTTTTTGTGGTGGCGGATGACCCGGGGCTGGCCTCCAGTCAAAACGAGCAGGACACCCGTCGCTATGCTGTTGCCGCCGGCGTGCCGCTTATTGAGCCGTCTGATTCTCAGGAAGCTTATGATTTCACCCGGCTCGCATTTGAGGTTTCCGAACGCTGGAAAATTCCGGTCATTCTCAAACTAACCACCCGCGTATGCCATTCGGGAACCCCTGTTGTGACGCGCACACCGGACCGCGATTTGCCGACTGCGCATTTCGAGCGCAACATTCCTTATCGCGTCATGGTGCCCGGCCATGCCCGCCCGGCCCACCGCCGCCTGCGCCAGAAGCTGGCGGAGATTGCCGAGTGGAATGAGAAGAAAGGGCCGAATCAGAAGTTCGACGGATCGGAGAATCTCGGCATTCTTGTTTCGGGCGTTGCTTATCAGCACGCACGGGAAGCCGCGCCGGACGCTTCCTTTTTAAAGATCGGGATGAGCTATCCGCTGCCGATGCGGCAGATGCTTGATTTTGCCGCATCGGTTAAAAGGGCGATGGTCATTGAAGAAAACGATCCCTATATGGCTGACGCCGTGCGCGCCGCGGGAGGTGCGGTTGAAAGCGCTCCGGAAATGTATCGCTTTGGCGAACTGGATGTGGGGCGCGTGAAGCGGATTTTGGCGGGCGACACCTCCCCCGAAGCGGTTCCGCCGCACGGCAAGCCGCCGCAGCTTTGCGCCGGCTGTCCGCATACGGCCACGTTTGAGATGCTGAAAAAACACAACTGCATTGTTGCAGGCGATATCGGCTGCTATACACTGGCCGCGCTTCAGCCGCTGGCGGCGATGGATACGCAGATCTGCATGGGTGCGAGTCTGGGCGTCGGCCTGGGACTGCGGCATGTCCTGCCGCGCGAAGAAGCCAAACGGGTGGTTAGCGTGATCGGCGACAGCACGTTTGTTCACAGCGGACTGACCGGGCTTGCAGAAATGACGTATAACGTGCCGCCGACCGGGCATGTGTTGCTGATTCTCGATAACGCGACAACGGCCATGACTGGCCAGCAGGAACATCCCGGCACGGGGCGGCGGCTGGACCATACGCCAACCAATCAGCTTGATTACGAAGCCGTGGTTCGCGCGCTGAAGGTTCCGAATATTGGCGTTTTTGATCCGGTCCGCCAGTCCGGAGAGTTTGAAAAGGCGCTGGTCGAGGCGCTTGAAAAAGAAGAGCTGACGGTTTTAATCGTACGCCGCCCCTGTATTCTGGCAGTGGCCCGCAAAGGGGTGAAGCCGGTTAGAGCCGAAGGATGACGGGTATGAGTGACAAAACAACCAGCATCAAAATCGCCGGTCTGGGCGGCATGGGCGTTCTGACAGCCACACAGATTCTCGCCGAAGTTTTTTTTCGCCGGGGTTTTGATGTGAAGAAAGCGGAAGTGCACGGCATGAGTCAGCGCGGCGGCTCAATCTGCAGCGATGTGCGCTTCGGCAAAAGAGTGTTCAGCCCGATGATTCCCGCCGGCGAGGTCGACTTCCTTGTTCTGTTTCAGGATGATCAACTTCCGCTTTACCAAGCGGATTGTTCACTGCAGACGGTGATCCTGAAGACGGGAATGATCGAGTTGGAAAGGCTGACCGCCAAACGGGCGATCAACATCGCCATGCTGGGTCTGCTGAGTCGGCATCTGGAAAGTCCGGCCGATGACTGGCTGAACGTCATCCGTGACGTACTGCCGGAGAAGCTGCACAAACTGAACGAAGCGGCCTTTGAGTTGGGGTGGCGGTCTGCATAGAAACAGGAGAACACATGGAAACCAACATCCGCCCCGAGTGTATGCCCGATTATCTGGAGCCTCGCGAGCTGCGCGCGTTGCAGCTTCAGCGGTTGAAGGCGACCGTTCAGCGCACGTACGACAACGTGGCGCTTTTCCGGCAGCGCCTGGATGATCGCCGCATGAAGCCCGCCGATGTCCAGACGCTGGACGACGTAAAAAGACTTCCCTTCACTCAGAAAACCGATCTGCGCGACACCTATCCCTACGGGCTTTTTGCCGTTCCGATGAAAGAGGTGGTCCGTTTGCACGCTTCCAGCGGCACGACCGGCAAGCCGATCGTCGTGGGCTACACACAGGCGGATCTTGATGTCTGGAGCAGTGTCATGCTCCGCTCCTTTGTCGCCGCCGGCATACACGCCGGCGATGTGCTCCAGAACGCCTATGGCTACGGCCTGTTCACCGGCGGCCTCGGCGCGCATTACGGCGCAGAACGGCTGGGCGCAACCGTTATTCCGATTTCTGGCGGCAACACAGAGCGCCAGATTCTGGTGATGAAAGATTTCGGCGTCACCGCGATCTGCTGCACGCCAAGCTACTTTCTTCATCTGATTGAAAAAGTGCAGGCGAGCGGCATTTCCTTTAAAAGGCTCGGCGTGAAAACCGGCGTGTTCGGCGCGGAGCCGTGGACCGAGGCGATGCGCGCCTACATTCAGCGTGAATCCGGCATCAAAGCCTTCGACATTTACGGTCTTTCCGAAATCATCGGCCCTGGAGTCGGCATCGAATGCCGTGAGCAGGCCGGGCTTCATATTTTCGAAGACCACTTCCTGATCGAAATTGTTGATCCGAAAACGGACAACGTGCTGCCCGATGGCGAAGAAGGTGAGTTGGTTGTCACGACGCTCACGAAACAGGCGTTCCCGATGATCCGTTACCGTACGTATGATATGACTTCGATTATTCCGGAGCGGTGTGACTGCGGCCGCACCATTCGACGAATCAACCGCATCCGGTCCCGTAGCGACGACATGTTGATCATCCGCGGCGTCAACGTCTTCCCGTCGCAGATCGAAGCCGCGTTGCTGTCAGTTGATCAAACGGTGCCGCATTACCAGATTTTGCTCACCCGGAAGGGCGGGCTGGATCAGATCGAAGTGCAGGTCGAAGTGACCAAAGAAATGTTCGGCGACCGCATCAGCGAGCTGGAGTCGATCCAGGCGCGCCTTACGCAGGCCATTGACCATGTTGTCGGTCTGCGTGTACTGGTCCGTCTGGTCGAGCCGAACACGATCGCGCGCAGCGAAGGTAAGGCGAAACGGGTGAGTGATAAACGCAGCGAGGGGGGGGGGATTCGATGAAACTGAAACAGATCTCTGTATTTTTAGAAAACCGGCTAGGACATCTCAGCCACGTCTGTGAAGTACTGGCGGAGGCCGGAATCAATATCGCTGCCATGACGTTGGCGGATACGCGTGAATTCGGCATCCTGCGCCTGATCGTCCGCGAATGGCAGCGCGCCAAAGACGCTCTCGAAGCTGCAGGCTTTGCTGCGAACATCACCGAGGTCATGGCGATTGAAGTCGCGGATGACCCCGGCGGGCTAAAGAGCATTCTCAAGGCGGCAGAAAGCGGCGGGCTAAGTATCGAATACATGTATGCTTTCGCCTACAAGCAGCAGAAGAAGAACGCGCTGATTGTCATCCGCTTTGACGATGTCGAACGTGCCTCGGCCGTGCTCGGAACGGCGGGGATCGGGATTTTGTCTGCCGCCGAGTTTTATGTATAAGCTCACGAGAACAGGATGAGTGCGTTACGGCCCGTTCGCCGCGAGCGGCAGGGGGCAAGGGATCACCCCTTGCGGGTGCCGTCTTCGATGCGGCCGATCAGGCGGAGCAGCCCGTCGAGGATCGTGAGCGGGTGCGGCGGGCAGCCGGGAACGTAGAGGTCGACCGGCACGATGGCGGAGGCGCCGTTGTGGACCTGCTTGTGGCCGATGTAAGGCCCGCCTGAGATGGCGCACGCGCCGACCGCGATGACGATGCGCGGATCGGACACCGCGTCGTAGGTCTTCTGGAGCGCGAGCGCCATGTTCTGCGATACCGGCCCCGTGATCAGGAGGCCGTCGGCGTGGCGCGGCGAGGCCACGAACTGGATGCCGAAACGGCTCAGGTCCCAGCCGACCGTGTTGAGCACGTTGGTGTCGGCATCGCAGGCGTTGCAGCCACCCGCACTGACCTGGCGGAGTTTCAGCGAGCGCCCGAAAAGGGTTTTGAGTTTCTTGTCGAGTGCGGCACCGGCGACTTCCACGGCCAGCCGTTCGCGGGCGACGACGAGATCTTGACGGCGGCGCGCCGCCAGCTGGTAGCTGCGCGAATGCGTAATGGCCAGCCGGGGGCAGGCGTTCGCACACTCGGTGCAGAAGAGGCATTTTCCCAAATCGATACGGGAGGGATCCGCCGGATCGAGCGCGCCGGTCGGGCATGCGTCCATGCAGGCCCTGCAACCTTCAAGGCACTGAGCGGTGTCGATCAACGGGCGCCCGCGGAAACGGTCCGGCAACACCGGCGGCGCGCCGTCGGGATACTTCATCGTGCGGTGCTTCTGTTGCAGTCGGGCGAGTATCACTTTGATCATGGGAGGGTCCTCACAAATCGTGCCCGCAGTAGGACAGGTTGAAACTCTTGTTGCAGATCGGGAAGTCCGAGATCTCCTGATTTCGCAGGGCATAGGCGAGTCCCGGCCAGTTGTGGAACGACGGATCCACGACCTTGTAGCGCGAGAAGCGGCCCTGCGCGTCGGTGAGCGCCACATGGCAGACCTCGCCGCGCCAACTTTCGTTAAGGGCGGCGACAAAGCTGTCCGGCGCCAGTGCTTTGACCGGCACGCGGGTCGCGCCGGAAGGCAGGGCATGGAGCTGGTCACGAATGAAACCGATGGCGTGCTGGATCTCCAGCCAGCGCAGATAGGCACGCGCGAAGACGTCGCCGGTCTCGCAGGTGGAGACGGGAATGTGGGCGAAACAGTAGATGCCAGAGGGCTGGTCGCGTCGTACGTCGCGCTCAATGCCCGAGGCTCGGGCCGCAGGGCCGACGATGCCCAACTCGGATGCGACAGTTCGAGACAGCGGGCCGACATCTTCGAAACGCGCCATGACCGACTGGGTGTTCCAGAGGAGGTTCACGGCGACGGCGGTGTCCTTCTCGCCGGCGTCGAGGCAACGCCCGAGTTCGGCGATGCGGTTGGCGTCCACGTCGAAGGCGACCCCGCCCGGCCGGAGCAGGCCGCGCCCGAAACGGCTTCCGCACAGCAGGGCGGTCATGTTGAGGAAATCGCCGCGGATGCGGCCGCAGTAACTGGCGGCGGGCAGAAAACCGACGTCGCCCGCCAGAGCGCCCAGGTCGCCGACGTGGTTGGCCAGCCGTTCAAGCTCCAACGCGATTCCACGCAGGGTCTGGGCACGGGCGGGCTTCTGACAGCTTGCGAGCGCCTCGATCACTTGGCAGTAGGTGGTGGTGTGCGCGACAGTCGAATCGCCCGAGAGGGTTTCGGCGTAATGGATCGTGCGCGCGCCGGGGCCGCCGATGAGCGCCTCTTCCACGCCGCGGTGTTGAAACCCCAACGCGATCTCGAGGTGAAACACCTGTTCGCCGTGGCATTGGAAACGGAAGTGGCCGGGCTCGATGACGCCGGCGTGGACCGGGCCGACCGCGACCTCGTGAACCTGTTCGCCGTTGACGCGGTAGAAGTCGCCCACGGCCGGCAGGATCGGCTGATCCGGAGAGCGGCCCCACGCGTCGCGGCCGGACCAAGAAGGGCAGTAGCGCACAGGCTTGAACCACGGGTGGCCGGCGGGGCGCAGGCCGAACTGCTCGGCGATCTCGCGTTCGAAGAGGTGCACCTGTGGACAGCGCGGCGTGAGCGAAGGGAACTCACTTCCTTCGATGTCGGTCGCGCCTGCGAAGAGCAGGTTCTGCTCGTCGGCGGCGAGTACGACATAAAGGCGGGTCGCGCCGGGGAGCGGAGAGGGGGCGCCGAACAGCGCGCTCACCCGCTGGCGTGTGGCCACGCCGTCAAGGATCGACAGCTTGAAAGCCTCGAAGGAGAGGAGGGGAATGGCCGCACGCCTGACGGCTTGTCCGTTGGTCAGCATTGCGAGTGAGGGACGGCAGTCGTTCATGGCTGACCCTCCAGGAAAAGCACCGCGTCGTTGATCAACGTGGTCAGCGGGGCGGGGATGTAGAGTCCCACGAGCAGGACGAGCAGCATGAGGCCCGCCACCGGCGCGCCAGTCAGGAAGCCGTCGCGGTAAGGCGTGCTGCGCGCCTCGAACGATGCGCGGCCCTGCACGACCTTGAGCACGGTCGCGCCCATGCCGATGAAGACCACCAGCAACAGGAAGAGGAAGGTTCCGCCAAGGGCGAAACGCCCGGCATCGAACGCGCCGTTAAGGATTGAAAATTCGCTGATGAACGGGCCGAAGGGCGGCGAGCCCGTGATGGCCAGGAAGCCGGCGAGGAAGAGGGTGCCGGAGAGCGGCAGGCGGCGCATCGCCCCGCAGACCTGTTCGGTGCTTTTGCTGCCGTAGGCGCGGTGGATGTTGCCGGCGGAAAGGAAGAGCACCCCTTTGGTCAGGCCGTTGGTCACGACGTGGAGCAGCGTGCCGTAAAGCGCCGGCGCGCCGATGCCGAGGCCCAGCGCGAGGATGCCCATATGCTCCACGCTGGAGTAAGCGAGCATCCGTTTGAAATCGCGCTGGCCGACCATGAAGAGACTGGCCACGACCATGGACAGGAGCCCCATGAAAAGGAGCAGGCGCGAGACGTAGGCGCCCTCGCCTGCCGCGAGGCAGATGTGATAGGTGCGCAGGAGGGCGAGGAACGCGCAACTGGTCACGCCGCCTGCGAGCATGGCGCCGACCACGCCCGGCGCCTCGCCGTAGGCGTCGGGCTTCCACGTGTGCATCGGGGCAAGGCCCATCTTGGTGCCGTAGCCCACGAGCAGAAGGACGAAGGCCGCGTGCAGCCACGGCTTGGAGAGCTTCGGCGCGTGGTCGAGAAGGCCTTCCAGCGTGAGGGTGGCTTCGAGCCCGGCATGCAGGGAGGCATAGGCCAGGAAGAAGGTTCCCAGCAGCGCGAGGGCGATGCCGACCGACCCGACGAGCAGGTACTTCCAGGTGGCTTCGATGCTGCGCTGAGTGTGGTTGAAGTAGATCAGCGGCGCGGTCACGAGGGTGGTGCCTTCAATGGCGACCCACATCAGGCCGAGGTGGTGCGCCCAGATAACCAGACTCATGATGCCGAGAAAGGTCATGAGGCAGGCGCAGAAGACGCGGTTGGGACGTTCCTCGCGGTGGCGGAGATAACCCGCGGCGTAGAACGAACAAAAGAAGAAGAGCGTGCTGACCGTGAGCAGGATGAGTTTGCCGAGCGGGTCGAGCACCAGCCAGGCCGCGCTGGTCGTCAGTTCCGGACGCGTCAGCGTCACGAGGGTCAGAGTGAGATGCGTGATTCCCGTCACAGGCAGCAACCACGGGCGCAGACGGTTCGAGGGGATAACCGCCGCAAGGGCCGCCATCAGCATAGGCAAGAAGATCAGCGCGAAAGCCATGGACTACTCCTTTAGCGAAACCAGCCGGCGCGTGTCCGTCGAAGCGAACGCCTGATTGATCTGGTTGACGATGATGCAGATCACAAAAATGCCGACGAAAAGATCGAGCAACACGCCCATCTCGACGACGAGCGGCATGGCCTCGACCAGCAACATGCCGAAAATGAAGATGCCGTTCTCGAGGACGAGATAACCCACGACTTGCGTGAGCGCTTTGAAGCGGGTGGTCAGCAGAATGAAGCCCACCAGGACGGTCGAGATGGAGGTGGGGACAATCAGCGCACCGCTGTGCGCCTCGCTCAGAGGCAGTTGGTCGGCGAAGAGCAGCGCGAAGACCGTGGCCAGCGCGCCCAGGATCACCGAAGGCTGCAGTCCGACCAGCGGCTCCACCTCGCGCTTGATTTTGACATCGCGCAACGCGTGGATCATCATGCCCGGGATAATGACCCCTTTGAGCGCGAAGGTCGGGACAACGGTCAGGGCCGCCGAGAGCGTGAGATGCTCGTGCAAAAGGAGAGGGAGAAGGCTCAGCAACGCGCCTTGGGCAGCCACGGTCCGGATGACCGAGACAATCCGGCTGGTGCCCAGCACGAAGAGGTTGAGCATCAGGACGATCACGAGAAGGGTGTTTAAAAGATTGGTCATGCGATCACCTTATCAACAAAATGAAACCGAAACCGCAGAAAAGCAGTGCGCCGACGAGCAGGTAGGGAACGTGCCGCATCTGGAGGCGCGCCATCACAGACTCCACGATGCCGATGATGGCCGCCAGTCCTAAGAGTTCCAGAAGGTACAGCGGCCAGTCTAACCAGGCCTTTCCGAACTCGAACGGCGCGATCACGTGAAGCAGCACGGTTCCCAGCACAAGCAGTTTGACGGCCGCGGCGTAGAGAATCACGCCGAAGAGCGGGCCGCTGTGATCGAGCACCATCGCTTCGTGGATCATGGTCAGCTCCAAGTGCGTGTTCGGATCATCCACGGGGAGACGGCAGGTCTCTGCCAGCAGCACGATGAAGAGGCCGATCGAGATCAACGCCAGCGGCGCAGCGACATCCGCTGAGAAGGTGTTCGCGGGGCTGTGCAGCATGGCTGTCAGCGTGAGAGAGCCTGACACCTTCGCCAGCACCATGAGGGCGAAGAAGAGCGCAGGTTCGGAGAGGCAGGCGAAGGTCACCTCGCGTGCCGCGCCCATACCTTCAAAGGCCGAGCCGGTGTCGAGCGCCGCCGAGGTGGTGAAAAAGCGCGCCAGACCGAAAAGATAGGCGAAGAGGATCAGGTCGCCCGTGAAGGCGATCGGCGCGTTGAAGCCGCCGATCGGGATCAGCAGCCCGGCCAGCAGCACCGTCGCCAGCGTGACGACCGGACCGGCGCGGAAGACCCACGTCGTGGTCGTGCTCAGCACCAGGCCCCTCCGCATCAGCTTGGCGAGGTCGTAATAGGGCTGCAGCAGAGGCGCGCCGACGCGCCCGCCGAACCACGCCTTGGTTTTGGTGATCACGCCCAACAGCAACGGCGGCAGAATCAGCAGGAACGTCACATGGATGATGAGGTCAATCATGGTTTTCGTTTGTTACCGCGCGAACCACTGTGTGACAAACGCCTTGAACGGGAACAGCGTACACAGCAGCGCGAGCAGCGTCAACAGAACATAAAGCACATAGTGTTGCGTCAGCCCGCGTTGGAAGCGGTGGCTCCAGACGAGCCAGCCCTCGATGCGGTGCCCGGCAGGCAGAAGCACCCGGTCCAGCACCGCGTCATCCACATGACTGTGCGTGTGGGCCGGCAGCGGGAAGAGTCCGGCCACGCGCGGCCGCAGCCTGTGCGGATGAAGCACGCGGCTGAAGAGCAAGACAATCATCTGCGCGAACGAGGCGGCGGTGACCTGCATCCGGCTGGTCGGCCGTGCGTAACCACAGTCCCAGGTGAGACCGCTGCGCGGGGTTCCGCCGCAACGAAGAAGAACGGCCGCCAAGCCTGCCACACAAAAAACCAAAGAAACCGCCAGCACGCTGAGCATGCCCAGCGGAGCGATGTGTCCGAGGGGTGCAGTCTCTGTTCCGGTGCCTGCGAGCCAGCAGGCGGTGGTGGCGTCGAGAACCGGCCTGACCAGAAGCGGGGCGAGGCCGATCAGCACGCAGCTGGCGGCGAGCACCATCATCGGCAGCCGCATGGAGAAAGGCGCTTCGTAAGCCTGGCCGGCGGCCCGGGTGCGCGGCTCGCCCAGAAAGACGGCGCCGTATACTTTCACGAAACAGGCTACCGCCAGCGCGCCGACCATCGCCAGCACCGGCACGCCGATCATGGCCGCCATTCCGCCGGAGAGCGCGGTTTTGAACAGCCCTAGATAGATGAACCACTCGCTCACGAACCCGTTCAGCGGCGGCAGTCCGCAGATGGCCACCGCACCGATGAGAAAACAGGCCGCAGTCCACGGCATGGCCTTGGCCAGTCCGCCGAGCCGGTCGATCTGCCGCGTGTGCGTGCTGTGGACCACCGCACCTGCGCAGAAAAAAAGCAGGGACTTGAAGAAGCTGTGGTTCCACACATGCAAGAGGCAGCCGGCCAGCCCCAGTGCGACCCACTCCGGATTTCCGGACGAGCGTCCCAGCATGGCCACGCCGAGACCCATCAGGATGATGCCGATATTCTCGACGCTGTGATAGGCCAGCAGGCGCTTGAGGTCGTGCTGGCCGATGGCGAACACGACGCCCATCAAGCCGCTGACCGCACCCAGCGCGAGGAGGATGCTGCCCCACGCGGCAGGCGGTACGGGCAGCAGCGACAGCCAGCGCACCAGACCGTAAATGCCCATTTTGAGAACCACGCCCGAGAGTATGGCGGAGACGTGGCAGGGGGCGCTGGCGTGTGCGCCGGGCAGCCAGAAGTGGAGCGGCATCGCGCCCGCCTTGAGGCCGAAACCGAGCAGCGCCAGAAAGAAAAACATGTGCAGGGTGCCCAGGCTCATCACGCTCTGCGCGACCGGTTGCAGGGCGTAAGAGCCGGTCGTGTGACGCCACAGGGCGAAGAGCCCGAAGAGGGTCAAGGTGCCCACGTGTGTGGCGAGCAGGTAGACCCAGCTCGCCTGGCGGCTCTCCGCGCGGTGGTCCTCGGTGGCGACAAGGAAAAAGGCCGAGAGCGCCATGATCTCCCAGCCCAGCAGAAAGGCCATCGCATGGCGGCTGATGACCAGCAGGGCCATTCCCGCTACGAGGAGACCCCAGAAAAGGCGGAGCTTGCGCCCGTTGCCCGGATGGCGGAGTTGGGGCCAGTAGCCCAAGCCATAGAGGGGGCCGAGTCCTCCCACGAGAAAGACCGGAACGAGAAAGAAGGCGCTCAGGGCGTCGAGACCGACCACCGCGTTGCCGGCCGCGGGCCACGGGAAGAAGCGCGACGGCACGCCGCTGCCGCATAATCCGCCTGCCGCG
This sequence comes from uncultured Lentisphaeraceae bacterium, assembly GCA_964643945.1. Classification (GTDB taxonomy): domain Bacteria; phylum Verrucomicrobiota; class Kiritimatiellia; order RFP12; family UBA1067; genus JAHFSX01. The sequence continues at coordinate 34,451 of CAZXVN010000612.1, forward strand.
CTGACGAGACCCGCGAACGCGGCACACAGCATGAGCGCAGTCGCGACACGCTCCCCCCAGGCCGATGACCGTGCCGACAAGAGCCCCGGCAGCCCGCTGGCGGCCGCCAGGGCAAGGGCGAAGAGGGTCAGGTCAAGGAACATGTGGAAGCCTTTCGGATACAGGCCCTGTGGTCGGCGGGCGCTTCGACGACGCCGCGCCTGCGGAAGCTACGGGGTCCCGGTGCTGGCCGGAGCAAGGGTGATCGCGGCTTCGGCCCTTGCGATCAGCGCCACCAGTTGGTTCTGCGCGGCCTGCCGCTTCAAGGCCGCCTTGACATCCGGGTTGCGCAGGATGAAGCCGAGCCGCGACAGCAGGTGCAGGTGCGCCTTGACGGTGTGGCTGATGAGTGTAAACAGGATGTTGACGGGTTTGTTGTCGATCGCGCGGAAATCGATCGGGGTGTCGAGGAAGCAGAGCGTCACGGTCGGCGTGGAGACAGGCAGGACCACGGGGTTGCGCACATGCGGGATGGCGATGCCGTCGCCGACACCCGTGGAGCCCAGACTTTCGCGGGCCAGCAGCACTTGGTAAAGAAACTCGCGGTCCACCGCCTCCGGCAGCTTCAGCACATTGACGATGGCCCGCAATACGGTGGGCTGGTCGGTCCCGCCAACCCGGTAGGCCACGCCACCGGCCCGCAGCGCTTCGGTGAAGGTGGGCTGGCTGGACGTGTTCGGCTGACCCGTCGTGAAAAGATCGGGGGAGACCTGAACATTACGGGCGATGGCCCACTCCAACAGTTCGGCCCGGTTGAAGCGGATCTGCTCGTTGATCGTGTGCGAGGGGATCTCTTCCTGCTTGACCCACGTATAGATGGTTTCGTCAGAAACGTTCAGAAGGGCCGCTGCATCTTTCACTGACACTTGCATTCGCGTCGCTCCGCAGACAGGACCTGTCTGGCATGTGAGACAGGCCTCATTGATTGTCGGTTGGCCCATCAGGGCAACCCGGTTAAAGGGCAAAGAAAAAAACCGCCGGTACAGGCGGCCTTTTATACATGGTGGAGCGGAGGAGATTCGAACTCCTGACCCCCACGTTGCGAACGTGATGCTCTACCAACTGAGCTACCGCCCCATGAATTTCAAAAAGTGGGTCAAACAATATCAAACTTCCAGGGCGCGACGCAAGTGCGATTTTCAGAGACCGGAAAAACAAAGCGCCCCTTCTGTGCAGAAGAGGCGCGCTTTGCCTTATTCGTACCGGTTCATGAAACCGCCTGGGAGCGGCACGGAGCCTTCCCACGGAGAAGGGGTGGACCACGGCATATCGGTTTCCGTCGGGCTGTCGGACATGCAGCCTGCTGTGATCAGCAGGGTCAGCAGCGCGGCCAGCCCGAGGAGGACGGGCGCCGACTTAGAAGAAGACCACATCACCTTTCTCCACGGGCGCCTGCTGCCAATCGTTCAGGATGTCGGCGACCACCAGGTTCCTGCCGCGCACGATCTGGCGCAGTTTGATGCGCGTGACGAACTCGCCTGCCGCGCTCTGGCGGCCTGTGCGGCGGACGTTCATCTCAAGCTGTGGCATCGCGTTCTGGCGCTCGGGGCCGAGCATCTCGGTGATGGCGTCGTTGGAGAAGTCGATGATGACGAATTTGAGTGCGTCGTTGGCCTCAATGATCGTGCCCTTGTCGCCGGCGGAAAGGCTGGTGACGGTCGAGCCGCCTTCTAACGGATTGCCTGTGGGTGTGCCCATTAAGCACTTCTTGAGCTCCTTGATCAACTTCTGGGCGTTGGCAAGGTCCTCGGTGAGCGTGACCTTCGCCTCATTCAAGACCTCGATCTCATTCTTGGCGTCGGCGAGTTCGGCGGCGAGCTCTTTCTTCTCAGCGGTCAGCTTGGCGACACGTGCTTCAAGGCCCTCGATCTCGGCCTTGAGGGAGACAATCAGCTCGTTGGCGGCCTTGAGCTCGATCTTGGTGGCGCGGCCGTCGATCTTCAGCTTATTGATCTCTTCGACCGCAGCGGTGAGTTTCTCGCGCAGCTTGGGGAGTTCGGCACGGGTCTTGTTCAGCGTGGCCTGCTGAGCATTGGCGCGCTCCAAGACCTGGTCCAGAAGCTCCTGCATGGAGCCCGGGCCCTTGGTCGTGGGCTTGTTGTCCAGAGGGTCGAGGACGTACTTGCCTTCCGCATTCAGCACAAAGTAACTCCGAAGCTGCAAGCGCTTGTCGATGCTGCCAAAGTCAATCGTCGGCAGGTTCTGTTGCTCCAGCTTGATGGGATACCCTTCGAGGACCGCTTCTTTGTCGGGGTTGTCGATCGCACGGTCCGTAACGTCCGAGACATCTTTTTTGATGTCGGGTGCGGTTGCGTCTGCGGCGTCTGCGGCCTCGATGGTCTTGGCCAGTTTGACAACTTGATCTTCCAACACACTACTCCTTTTCGTCAGGAGTTCCTGCTTCCCAAACAGCATGTATGCGAAAAGCAGAGAAACAGTACTTAGAACTAAGATGATGATAACTAATACTCGGAGCAACTTACCCATTGTAAATACCTCAACGTTTACTTGTGACACGTTTGGCGCATACGGTTAAAATTAATTCAAAAGTGGGGGTGACTGCAACAACAAAGTGAGGCATCGGCGTTTTTTTTTGATTTTGCGTCTTTTTGCTCCGAAAAACAGGGCTTTTTTGTTCTGCCCGGCAGGGCGGGCCGGATGCGTGCGGGGTCGCTGTTGCGGATGAAAGGGGGAACCCGTGCGGTATCCGGACAGGAGGGGGGTGCCTACACCTGTAAGCATTTTCATTTTTCTTTTTCACTTTTCCACTCTTTGAAATTGATCCGCCCGCAAACTTACTATAAAATATCCGCCACTTATGAACGAGAGGAACTCTAACAGATTGCTGGGTTTCGGGTTCGTGTTTCTGCTGTGCTCCCTCCTTCCGCTTGCCTGTGTGCAGGCGCAGCAGGATGCAGGTGACGGGGATGCGGCGTTGAGACAGGAGTTCATGTATATTGAGCTGCTGCAGCAGATGCGCATGCCGGATATCGCCGACGAGGTGATCGCCGAAGCGAAGAAACACTATCCTGAGGCGGCCGCGAAGTTCAAGGTTTCCGAGATTCAGGGCCTGCTGTCGCAAGGCAAATTTGATGACGTCAAGAAGCTTGTGGATGCGATCAAGGACAAGAACAGTCCGGAGTTCTGGGCGCTGACCCTCGCGATGGCGGATGCGTATTACGCCTTCCAGAAGTACGCGGACGCCGACAAGCTCTATCTGGGTTTTTTCAAGAACGTGGACAAACCCTCGCCCGCGCTGGTCGCGTTCTACCGCGATGCGGCCTATAAATATGCCCAGATGCTCCTGTATTTGGGCAAGGACCGCGAGGCTCTGGATGCCTATCGCCGCATCTTCAAGGTGCCGCTGGAAGAGGAGGTCGCGCGTCAGATCCACGCCGACATGGCCGAACTGATGTTGAAGATGGCGCCCGACCTTCAGAATAAAGAGGAGAAGGCGGCGCTCCTGAAAGAAGCCGAGGGGCTGATCGACAAGTTGCTCTGGAAGCAGGACATCTGGTTCGGCAAGGCGATCGTGATGAAAGCGCACATCTTCCTCCTGCGCGGAAACGTGAAGGGCGCGCAGGAGCTGGTCGACACCTACATGCCGCAACTGAAGATCATCCACGACTCGTTGCTCGAAGCGGATAAGGACGGGTCGCTGGGACAGCTGCGCATGAGCCCGATGCCCCAGTGCCGCTATCTGCTCGCGCTCCTGTTGATGAACGAGGCGCTGGCCGAGGCGAAGAAGCCCGGGGGCAATGACGAACACATCAAAGACCTCCTGCTTGGCGAAAGGGATCCGCAGACCAAGCAGCGCAAGAACAACGGCGCGTTCGCGCACTTCGTCAACGTCTTCATCCGTTTCCCGGAGAGCCAGTGGGCGGCTGAGGCGGGTGAACGCTCGGAGGTCATCCGCAAGTTTGTCAAGGACCGTTACGGCGCGGACTTGCGCACACCCGTGACGGCCGAGCAGATGGCTAAAGTCCGTCAGATGCAGTTTGCCGGGGCGCGGCTCGTCTTCAGCCAGAACCAGTTCAAAGAGGCCATTGAGAAGTATCTGCTCGTGCTCAACCAGTTTCCTGAATCGCCAGAGTCCATCCCCGCCCTGGGCGATCTGGCGGTCAGTTACATCGAGTTCGCCGACAAGGATCCGGACGCGCTGCTGCTGGCCGATACCGTGACCGCGCATCTCTCCGAGCGTTTCTCGGCCAATGCCAAACTCATGAAGGACGCCGGTGATCAGGTGCGGCGCATCGCCGAACATTTCGGCGAGATGAAGATGGAAGACAAGAAGCGCCAAACCTACGCCTTGTTCTTCCGCGACTATCCCGCGCACCATGCGGCCGGCCAGCTCGTGATGAGTTTCGGCGAACGCGAGTTCGAGGCCAAGAACTATGCGGGCGCGATGGGCTTCTACAAGCAAGTCGCCGAGATCTACACCAACTCGCCCTACTATTTCGACGCGCTCAACCGGATGACGCAGGTTTACAAAGAGGAGGGCGACAGCACCAACGAGATGCAGATGCTCAGCTTCTATATCGCCCGGCTGTCGGAACGTGCGCACCCGGGGAACGCCTGGGTCTTGGGGCGCTTCCGCCTGGCCGAAGCCCAGCGGGAATATGGCGTCAAACTGGCCCGGTCCGCAAGCACCAACGAGAACAGCGAGGCGGTCCAGAAAGAGGCGGCGATGTGGATCGAGCAGGCGAAGCAGGGTTTCGTCGGAGTGGCCAAGGTGCTCTCCGAGTCTGCGGCGGCCTACCAGACCAACGAGGAGGAGAAGAAGCGCAATGAGCAGATGCTCGATTTGGCGACCTTCTCCAAAGCGGTGTGCCTGACGCAGACCGCCTATCCGCAGGAGAAGCTGCCCGCGCTCCGCAAGGAGGCGCTGGCCGCCTTCGAGGAGTATGTCAAGCGGTATCCCAAGGGCGCTCAGGCGGCCAAGGCCCAACTGCAAATCGGCACGATCTACACCGTTCTGCAGGAGGTGCCCGGTGCGCAGGCCGCGTTCGAGAAGCTGAGCAAGAACTATCCGGATTCGCCCGAGGCCAAGAACTCGGTGCCGATGCTGGCCGCGAGTTTGATCGATATGGGCTTGCGCGCCGAGGGCGTGGCCAAGTATCGCGAGATGTTTGCGGCGGGCGGCACCTACACGGAGAGTCAGTTCATGGCGGCGGCCCAGGCGCTGGAGGAGGCTAAAGAGTACGACATGGCGTTTCAGGCGTACGAGAAACTGCTCGCGACCGCCAAAGACCTGTCGTTGGTCGCCAACGGCAAGCTCGGCCGCGCCCGCGTGCTGGCGGGGCAGAAGAAATACCCGGAAGCCCGTAAGAGCCTCAACGAGTTCATGGCGGACAAGGCGCTGTCGAAGCTGCAGCTGGTGGTTGACGCCAACTTGTTGCTCGTGGAAGTGGCGAGCGAAGAGGGCAAGCTCGAACGGGATGACAACGAGCGCACGCGCCTTTTCAATGTCGCGGTCGATGCGTTGAAGATGGTGAGAAAATACCGTAAGGAGCCTGAAGAGATTGCGGCTTTGGAACTGGCCGCAGGTGAAATCATGTTGCGCAAGATGGACGCCGAGAAGAAGCTGGGCCTCACCACGCAGGCGGGTGAGTCGCGCGGCAAGGCGATCGTGGCCTTTCAGGTCATGATCCTCAACATGGATCCCGGCAACGCCAAACAGGCCGCGATCCTGGAGAAGGCCTATTTCTACTGCGTGCCGTTGCTGTTGGACCACAAGAAAGCGAAGGATGCGCAGGAGGACTGCGAGACCTATCTGCGGATCTTCCCGAACGGACGTTACACCACGGACATTCAGAACTGTCTGAATCAGGCGAAGGTCGGGCAATAACCGTAACCCCGGATTTTAAGGAGCAAACGAATGAAGACGAGCGCATATATAGGAAGGGTCGCGGTGGCGGTGACGATACTTGCCGCAGGCGCGGCCGCCGCCCAGATCGCGGGCGTGATCACGACGCTGGAGGGCAAAACGGTCTCAGGGTCGATCAGGTGGAAGATCAAAGAGAAGGCCTATGCGGTCACAGCCAACAACGTGGAACTCGACGTCGCGCTTGCCAACGTCAAAGAGCTCCAGGTGCCCAAGCCGAAGGAGTTGGATGCCGCGATCGCCAGCGTTGCGCAGGGCAACGTGGAGGCGGCGATCCCGACGCTGGAGAAAATCTCCGGCGACTACCTGATGTTGCAGTGGGGCAAGATCGCGACGCGCCAGTTGGCCGAAGCATATGTCAAGATCGGCCAAGCCGACAAGGCGATCCGCGTGTGCGAACGGAACATCGCCTCCAACCCCGAGGACGCCTATCTGGGCGAGATGGCGCCGGCCTACTGGCAGGCCTTGCTGAAGGCTGACCGCGCCTCCAAGGTGGATGAGCTGTTGGCCAAGGCGATAAAGAGCGGCGACCGCGGAGCCTCTGCGGCCGCGCTGACCATGCGCGGAGACATCGTCTTGGCTACGGGCGAGACGGGCGATATTGCGAAGAAGGCGCTCCGCGACGGCTATCTGCGCGTGGTGACGCTGTACAAGAGCGAGAAGGCGGCGCAGCCCGAGGCGCTCTATAAGGCGGCCAAGTGCTTCGAGAAGATCGGACAGGCTTCGCGTGCAGATCAGATGCGCACCACGCTGAAGAGCGATTTCGGCGCGTCCGAGTGGGCGCGCAAGCCGTAGGCAGGATAACGGTTTGCCGCACCGGCGGGTGTGGGTTTACCGAGGAACGGATTTCGGTTAGTCAACGAAACGAATGTGGGCACAAGAAAACAAAGCAAGAGGTTAATGATGAAAAGACTGGTGATGGCAGCAGTGGTGTTTGCAGGTTTGACAATGGGTTCCGCTCAGGTGATGGCGCAGGCTGCGGCGGATCCGGCACCCGCAGGGGCGGCGGAGGCCGCCGTGATTGAGCCTGCGGATCCTGCGGCGGCGGCTGTTGCCGCCAAGAAATCCAAGAACAGCACCGGTTTTTGGGCGGTGGTGATTGGCTCAGGCTGGCTGGGCGTGTTGCTGTGGATGGCGCTGTTCGGGTGCGCGGGGGCAGCCATTTATTTCATCGTCGACTGCTCCGTCATGATCCGTGCGCAGAAGGTGATGCCGCAGTCGCTCATCAACAACGTCAAGGCCGGTATGGCCGAAGGCGATGTGATGAAGGCCATCCATGCGTGCGACACCGAGCCCGGCCCTATGGCGAACATCCTGACGGCAGGGTTCTCGCATGTGGAGGAAGGCTTCGAGATCATTCAAGAATCGATCGCGGCGGCGGCTGACTTGGAGACCGAGCGTATCATGCAGCGGCTGACCTGGATTTCGGTGTGCTCCAACTTGGCCCCGATGTTGGGCCTGCTCGGCACCGTGCAGGGCATGATCATGTGCTTCGGCACGCTGGCCACGGGCGCCCCGGACGTCGCCTCGCTGGCGCTCGCCATCGCCCAAGCACTGTGGACAACCGCGGCGGGCTTGTCGATCGCCATCCCGGCCATCACCTTCTACTACAGCATCCGGAACAACGCCAACCGCCTGATCTTGCGCATGCAGGCGATGACCATGGAACTCATCAAGGACCTGCGTAACGTCGAGGTTGTGAACGGCTAAACGCGCAGGCCGCCTCTTGCCGCGCGGAGACCGTGCGGCGGAGGCGGACAGCCCTTTGGCCGGACGGCCGGCGAGGGTGCGCCCGGCCGGGTTTCCGATCCGGCAACACGTTAAAACCATCTGCGGCAGACACCGCAATTCGGATCCTGAAAAATGGGCAAATCTCACACAACACAATGCGAAATGGATATGACGCCGATGATCGACGTCGTCTTCCAGTTGATCATTTTCTTCGTCGTCACGATGAAGATGAGTCAGGACTTCAACAAGGAAATCGTTCTGGAAGACGGCAAACACGGCGTCATCATCACGCCGGAAAACATGCCGCCGACCTCGCTGGAAATCGAGGTGGCTAAGAACGGCCGCATCTCGATCCATAACGCCACGTTGTCTGAGGCCAACTTACGCGACATTATGAAGGCCCGCGTCAACAAGCACGGCAACACCTTCCCGGTGTTGATCCGTGCGGACCGTCGTACGCAGCACGAGCGGGTGCGCAGGGTCATGAACATTTGCACCGAAGCGGGGATCTCGACGCTCTCGTTCGTCGCGATTGAGGAGCACAAGGCCAAAGGCGGCAAGTAGGCAGGAGCGTTCTTTTATGGCGTATAAACGAAAAGAAAACAAGGGCGAAAGTCCGAAGCTGGACATGACGCCTATGATCGACGTGGTGTTCCAGCTCCTCATCTTCTTTGTGGTGACGCTGAAGCAGGAAGACATCCTGTCCAAGCTTTCGGCTTTGAGCCCCGCGCCGGACCCGAAGGCCATCAAGGAGAAACAGATCGAGCCGATCAACATCCAGGTGGGGGCTCAGGGCTTTGTTTTTAACGGGCGTCCGGTCCGGCTTGAGGAGTTGGATACGCGCATCGGGCGGTTGTCGGGATATGACAAAAAATCCATGATCCTCATCAAGTGTACGATGGATTCGCCGCACGCTTTTCTGGTGCAGGCGCTGGATGTGTGCAACAAGCACGGCATGACCAATCTGGCAATCTTCAGCATGTGATAAGGAAGCTGACATGAGTGACAAAGTGGATATGAACGAGGTAAACGTGCATCTTGAAGAGATCAACGAGATGTATAAGGAAGAGTCTTACCTCCACCGCCTGAAGAAGATGTTCAAAGGGCTGAAGTCGCCGCGGCAATCCCTCGATTACAAAGAGGCGATGATCGAGATGCAGCGTTTATCGGCACCGGCCGCCGCCGTGCTTTTGCCGCTTTTCGCCATTGGCGTGCTTCTGATTATGGAAGGCAGGGGCATTTCTCAAGACCGGGTGATCCAGACGCAGGTGGTCGACACCCAGCCGGCCGAGAACCTCGACAAGATCGAGGATATCAAGAAGCCCGAAGAGCAGATTGACGACCCGAATATCCAGGTCACCGTGAACAACCCGAACGTGCAGAACGAAGCGGTGAATCAGCCGATGAGCGCGAAGCCGCAGGATTTCGATGCGGTGATGACGGTCAGGAGCCCCATCATCCTCAAGAACATCTACGGAAGCACCCGCAACACCGGCGCGCGCGGCGCGCTGGTCGCACGTTTCGGCGGCGACCGGCAGACCGAAGAGGCGGTCATGCACGCCCTGCGCTGGCTCAAGAAGAACCAGAATTCGGACGGGTCGTGGAGCGCGCAGAGGATCGCCATGACCGGCCTCGCGGTGCTGACCTTTCTGGCGCACGGCGAGAAGCCGGGTTCGTCGCCCGAGTTCGGCGAAACAGTCCAGAAGGGGCTGGAGTATCTGGTCAGCCACCAGGGAACGGATGGCAGGTTTACGGGTATGGACGGCAACGGGTATGCCCATCCCATCGCGACCTACGCGCTGTGCGAGGCCTACGGCATGACGCTCAATCCCAACGTCAAGGCCGCGGCCGAGAAGGCGCTCGATCCCATTATCAAAGGCCAGCATTCAAACGGCGGCTGGGACTACAACATGAACCCCGGCACCTCCCGTGACGACACCTCGTATATGGGCTGGTGCGCCCAGGCGATTAAAGCCGCCAAGCTGGCCAAGATCCAGGTGGCGGACCTGGACAAGGTTGCCAAGCTGGCGATCAAAGGCTTTAAGAGCAACGCCGGCGGCAGCGGCGGCTTTGGTTACACCGGAGCGGGGCAGGGCGGCCTCACGAGCGTCGGCACCCTGTGTATGCAGTTGCTCGGCGCGTCCAACGAGAACGAGGTTAAGTTGTCGCTCGACCTGATGGACGCTTGGCAGCCCTCCATGGATAAGAACCCGGTCGGCGAATCGCCCCAGTATTACTTCTACTATGCCACTCAGGCCAAGTTTCATGCCGGCGGCAAACGCTGGGACAACTGGAACAAGGCGATGAAGCCGCTTTACATCGGCACGCAGAAGATCATCAAGAACGGCATTAAGGACCACAACGGCAAGGATCAGGATATCGGCTGGTGGGAGAACGGGGATACCCATACGGACCGCCCGGTGATGGACACCTGCCTGGCCGCGCTGCAGTTGATGGTCTACTACCGGTATCTGCCGACGACCAGCAAGGACGCCGTGAAGGTTGAAGAGGAGATCGTGGCGACGTCAACAGATACCGAAGACATCAAGGTCGAAACCGGGAATCTGTAATTCCTATGCCTTTCTCGCTTTTCCTCGCGCTGAAATATCTCAAGCCCAAGCGCTCGTTCACCTCGGTCGTGACGTTGATCTCGGTGCTGGGCGTGGTGCTGGGCGTGGCGATCATCATCATCGTGCGGGCGGTCATGACCGGCTTCGGCGACATGTGGCACGAGAAGATCCTGGACTTCAAGCCCCACATCACCATCACGCCCGGCGGCGGCGGGGTGATCGAGAAGGAGGAGGCGGTCTGCCAGCGGCTGGAGCAGGTTCCAGGAGTCATCGCCGCCTCGCCCGGGCTCGAAATGCGCGTGCTGGTCGAGCGGCGCCGCCGCGTGGTGGCCCCGATGATCATCGGCACCGATCCGCAACGCGCGAAACGGGTCATGAAACTCGACCGCATGGCGGCCGGCGAATTCAACATCGAAGGCGACTCGGCGGTGCTGGGCATCGATCTGGCCGACGAGCTGGGCGTGAAGGTGGGCGACGATATTCTCGTGTACTCGCCGATGAACCTTGTCACCAAAGACGAGGTTTTTTTTCCTGAACGTCTGAAGATCACGGGCATCTACGACTCCGGACAGCGCGATTTCGACTCGGGCTTCATCATCACCTCGATCGCCGTGGCGCGCGACCTGATGGGCATGCGCACGGGCGTCTACTCGATCCATCTGAAGGTGGAGCATCCGCAAGACATGGCGCTGTTCAACACGATCATCAAGGATGTCCGCATGTTGGTCCCCTTCTATACGGTCCGCACCTGGCAGGAGATCGACAGCCAGCTCTTCAACGCGCTCGCGGTGGAGAAGAACATGATGGTGATCCTGCTGATGTTCATCACCGTGGTGGCGATCTTCTGCGTGACCAACACGCTGATCGTGCTGACTGTACAGAAGACCGACGAGATCGGGCTGCTCAAGGCGCTGGGCTTCTCCTCGCGGCAGGTGATGCTGGCCTTCGTGTTGCACGGGTGGATTCAGTGTCTGATCGGCACGGTGCTGGGCATCGGCGCGGCCTTTCTGATTCTGAAAAACCTGCAAGGGCTCGTGGCGTTCTTGGCGCAGCTGGGCGTGGAGGTTTTCCCGAAAGACATTTACGGGCTCGCCCAGATCCCGTGGCGCGTGGTCCCGCGCGAAGTCGCGGACGTTGCGGTTTCGGTGATTCTGTTCTGTACGGTGGCGAGCTTTCTGCCCGCCTGGCGTGCCGCCCGCATGGATCCGGTCACCGCATTGCGTAAGGAGTAGGCGACGATGCTGGCAGCCACTGATCTACAGAAGACCTACACCCTGCCCCACAAGCGCGTCGAGGTGCTGAAGGGCGCGTCGATCCAGGTGGACAAAGGCGAACGCGTGGCGATTGTCGGGCGCAGCGGTTCTGGCAAGAGCACCCTTCTGCATGTGCTGGGCGGGCTGGACCGGCCCGAGGCGGGCGAGGTGTGCCTGGACGGGCACCCGCTCTATGCGGCGTCGCAGCGCGTGCGCACGGCGCTGCGTGCGGCCAAGATCGGGTTCGTGTTTCAGTCGTACCACCTCTTGCCGGAGATGGACGTTACCGAGAATGTGATGCTGCCCGCCATGACGGGCGTGCTCAAGATCACGCGGGCGCAGATGCGGGAGCGGGCGCTGGCGCTTTTGGAGCAGGTGGGGCTGGCGGACCGCGCCACGCACATGCCGCTGGAGCTTTCCGGAGGCGAGCAGCAGCGCGTGGCGCTGGCGCGTGCCCTGATCAATGAGCCCGCGCTGATTCTGGCGGACGAGCCGACCGGCAACCTCGACCGCCTGACCGGCTCGCAGATCATGGAATTGTTGTTCGGCCTGTCCTGTACGCGCGACCTGGCGCTGGTGATGGTGACCCACTCGCCCGAGACCGCCGCGCTCTGCGATCGCGTGCTCGAACTGCATGACGGCCGGCTCGTGTCGTGCTCGTGATGGCCGGGCGTGTCTCCGGAATCACGGGTCGTGCTCCTCACGCCCGCATAGGCATCATGGTGTCACGGGCTGGCCGTCGGCGTCGAGGAAACGCACCTCGCCGAAGTTGAGTTCACGGACGCCCGCCTCGATCTTCGCGCGGTCCCCGACGACCACCCACACGAGCTGATCCGGCTGCACAACTGTTTGCGCGGCTGCGGCCAGATCGTCCCGCTTGAGCGCGCGGATCTTGTCCGGATAGGTCTGCCAGGTGTCGTCCGGCAGTCCGAAACAGACGATCTCCGCCAGCGCGCCCGCCACGCTGCCTTGCGTCTCCCACAGGCCCGGGAGCTTGAGCGTCTGGCTGGTGACGACGCGTGCGAACTCGTCCCCGGTGACCGGTCGCGCGCCGAGGATGCCGCGCAGCTCGCCGTCGAGTTCTTGCAGGGTTTCTTTGGTCTTGTCGCCCTGAACCGGCACCATGGTCACGAACGGACGCTGGCCGCGGGCTGCGGCAATCGAGCTGCGCGCGCCGTAGGTCCAGTGTTTGCCCTCGCGCAGGTTCATGTTGATGCGCGACGTGAAATCACCCCCCAGAATCTTAGTCGTCAGCTCGATGGCGATCTCGTCGGGATTCGCCTTCGGCGGCGCGAGGTTGCCGACGTAAATCACGGACTGGACCGAGCCGGGCCGGTCGATGATGAAGACCGACGACGCTTTGCGCGGGGCGACGGGCGCGATGTTCTTCTGCGGCACGCCGCCCGGTTTCCAGGCGTTGAACAGGCGCTCCAGTTTCGGCGTGACCGCAGCCAGCGTGGTATCGCCGACGACCACGAGCGTGGCGTTGTTCGGCTTGAACCACGCTGCGTGGAACCGTCGCATATCGGCGGGGGTCAGCTGGGCTACGCTGGCTTCCGTGCCCGACCCCGTGAAGGGGTTGCCGTAGGCGTGCTGCGGGCCGTAGAGCAGCTGCGGAAAAACGCGCAAAGCCAGGGTTGCCGGCTCGGCCTTTTCGCGCTGGATGCCCGCCAGGCGCTGTTTCTGAAGCCGCTGGAAGTCGGCCTCGGGAAACGACGGGTTCAGGATCACATCGGCGTAGAGGTCGAGCGCGGCGTCGAGGGTTGACAGAAGCGTGTTGAGTGAAACGGTGGCGGTGTCCAACGAACACCCCGCGCCGAGGTCCGCGCCCAGCAGCGCCAGCTCGTCGCTGATCTCCAGAGACGTGCGCTTCCGGGTGCCTTCGGTGAGCATGTCCATCGCGAGCTTCGCGGTGCCGGGCAACGCGGACAGGTCCGCCGCGAAACCGGCGTCGAGGAGCAGGTGGAACTGCACGGTCGGAATGCTGGGACGCTCAGCGAGGACGACTTTCAGACCGTTGGAGAGCGTCGCGCGCTGCAGGGCCGGGAAACGGGGCTCGGGCTTGATCTCGGGCACAGGCAGGGTTGTGCGGTCCACGTCGGCGGGGCTGCGGGTGAGTATTGGAAAAGGGTGGATCTCGAGCACGTATTGGCCGTCGGACAGCCACGCCTTCGCCGTGTCCCGCAGCTGGCGCGCGGAGGCCTCGCGAACCTCTTGCAAGCGGATCTTGTAATAATCGGGGCTGTCGAGAAAAACGCGGTTCGCTGCCAGCAGGTCGGACTTTCCGCCGAACCCGCCGATGCGCTCGACGCTGCGGATAAAATCGGCCGCGACCTGGGTTTTCACGCGCTGCAGCTCGCGTGCCGTTGGCCCTTCTTTCAGGAACCTCCGCAGTTCCTCGTCGATGGCCCTCTCGACCTGCGCGAGATCCGCGCCGGGCTTGGCGGTGGCGCAGATCATGAACTGCCCGGCGATTTCGCTCAGGTCCGCATAGGCATGCACATCGGTGGCGGTCTGGTCGTCGTAAACCAGCCGCTTATACAGACGCGAGGTTTTGCCGCTGGAGAGCACGCTGCCGACGAGTTCCAAGATGTTGCCCTCGGTCGTGCCGTAGTTCGGGATGTTCCAGCTCTTGTAGAGGCGGGCTTGCGGCACGCGGTCCTCGGCACGCTGGCGCTGCGTGCCGGAACGCTTGGCGATCCAGGCGGTGTGCCGCGCGACGGGCGGCCCCGGGGGAACATTGCCGAAGTTCTTCTTCACCTTTTCGAGCACCTCCTGCGGCGTCACGTCGCCAGCCACGACGAGCGTGGCGTTGGCCGCGCCGTAGTAGGCCTTGAACCACTCCTGCACGTCTTCGAGCGAGGCGGCGTTCAGGTCCTCCATCGAGCCGATGACCGTCCAGGAGTACGGGTGTCCGGCGGGCCAGGTGCTTTTCGTGATGAGTTGCTGCGCGATGGCGTAGGGCTGGTTTTCGTGCTGGCGTTTCTCGTTCTGGACCACGCCGCGCTGCTCGTCGAGTTTGGCTTGCGAGATCGCACCCAGCATGTGGCCCATGCGGTCTGACTCGAGCCAGAGCAAATAGTCCAGCGCCTCTTTCGGCGCGTTCTCGAAGTAGTTGGTGCGGTCCTCGCTGGTGGTGCCGTTCATGTCGGTGGCGCCGACCTTCTCCGTGGCCTTGAAGAAATCGTCGTCGAAGTGCTCGCTGCCGTTGAACATCAGGTGCTCGAACAGGTGCGCGAAGCCGGTCTTGCCGGGCTTCTCGTTTTTTGAGCCGACGTGATACCAGATGTTTACGGCCACGATGGGCGCCTTGTGGTCCTCGTGGACAAGAAGGGTGAGCCCGTTGTCGAGGACGAAACGGGTGTACGGAATTTCGATGGGGGTATCGGGCTGTTTTGCCGAGGCGCCGACTGCCAGCGTGGACAGAATCACAAAACCGAATGGCCAGACTTTCTTCATAATTCCCTGCTTGCTCTTCGTTGGGTGAATCAATAGGATGTATCGGAAAGCGGAAAGTGTCAAAGTAGAACACTTTGCCTTGGGTGTAAACGCAAATCCGTAGGACAGGGCGACAAAAGGAGTGCTGCATGACGAAGACCCAGACCGGAGCCCCTGGTGGCCGTTGGCCGGCCCAGATCAGGTATATCATCGGCAACGAGGCCTGCGAGCGCTTCAGCTACTACGGGATGCGCAGCGTTCTGGCCGGGTACATCACCGGGGCGGTGCTCAAAGGCGGGCTGGGGCAGTCCGAGGACATGGCCACCAGCACAATCCACCTCTTCGTTTGCGCCAACTATTTCACGCCGCTGCTCGGCGCGTGGCTGTCGGACAAACTCATCGGCCGCTATCACACGATTCTCTGGGTCTCGATGCTCTACTGCGTCGGCAACGGCGTGCTGGCGTGCAGCGACTGGATCGGCGGCGTGGACGATAAAATGAACTGCCTCTACGTGGGCCTTGGCCTGATCGCGTTGGGCTCGGGCGGCATCAAGCCCTGCGTGTCGGCCTTTGTCGGCGACCAGTTCAGGCCCGAGCAGTCCCACCTGCTGCAGAAGGCCTACGGCGCCTTCTACTGGGCGATCAACTTCGGCTCGTTCTTTTCATTCCTCGTCATTCCGTGGGTGAAAGACCGCTGGGGCTTCGGCATCGCGTTCGGCGTGCCGGGCGTCCTCATGGCGATCGCGACCTTGGTTTTCTGGCTGGGCACCCGGCTTTACGTGCGCGTGCCGCCTTCCCGCCAGACCCAGACGGCGGGCTTCTTCACGATCTTCTGGCAGGCGCTGTGTGCCCGCCGCGCGCCCGGCGTTCCTTTCTGGGAGGCGGCCGCGGGACGGTTCAGCCGGCAGGACATCGACGCGGCCAAGTCGGTGCTGCCCATTCTGTTTGTCTTCTCGCTGGTGCCGGCCTTCTGGATGCTCTTTGACCAGACCAATTCCACCTGGGTGATGCAGGGGCTGAAGATGGTGCCGGTCAAAATGTGGGGGATGGACTTCGGCGCGGAACAGATGCAATCCGCGAATCCCGCGCTCGTGATGCTGCTGGTGCCGCTGCTGACCTTGGTTGTTTACCCGCGCATCGGGCGGTTTGCAGCCCCCCTGAAGCGGATGGCCGCCGGCATGTTCCTGGGCGTAATTTCCTTTCTCCTCGTGGCCGCGATCCAGGCGCGCCTTGAGGCCGGAGCGCAGCTCAGCATCCTGCTGCAGCTTGTGCCGTATCTGATTCTCACCGCCGCCGAAGTGCTGGTTTCCTCGACCGGCCTCGAGTTCGCCTACCGCGAGGCCGCGCCGGAAATGAAGAGCATGATCATGAGCTTCTGGCTGTTGACGGTCGCGGTCGGCAACCTGATGATCGTGGGCATCACCAAGGTCTTCGGCAGCGCCGACCCCGGCGCGCACGCCTCGGTCAGCACCTCGCGCTTCCTGATGTACGCGGGCCTGTGCTTCGTGGTCGCCCTCCTGTTCAGCGTCCTGACCGCGAAATACAAGTACCGCGACGAGGCCGCCGCCCGCGGCGCGTAAGCTCCTGTGACGGCTCGGAAGAGCGAAGACAGGAGGCAGAAGCCAGAAGGCAGAACAGCCGGTACATGGCGCTCCAGTCTTGGCCGGCCGCGCCGGCCGAGGAAATGCTCCGGCTGATGGCGTGGCGTCCCTGTCCCAACGGGAGTTAATTTGGTTTTGTGGCGGGCTCTTAGAACCTGCCCTTTATTTGCATCAGCCTGCGGTGATCGCGATGCGCCGCGGCTTGACCTCTTCGCGTTTGGGCAACGTCAGAATCAAGAGGCCGTTCTTCACCTTAGCTTTGATCTGCTCGCTGTCTAACTCGAAAGGCAGGTTGAAACTCCGCTGGAAAGCGCTCTTTTCCCCGTTGACCTGTTCTCTTTCTCCCTGGAGTGTCAGGACATTGGCGTCCACCGCCACATCCATTTTTTCGGGCTCTACACCCGCAACCTCGGCTTCGACAACGAGCCCCTGCTCGTTCTCCCAGACGTTGACGCGCGGAGAGTATCCGCTACGCGCGCGCCATGTGTTGCTGAAGAGATCATGCGGGAACTCAGTCATCAACGCATCAAACACGCGCCACGGATTATTGATGGTGTTCAAATAGGCTCTCATGACGGGTCTCCTTTCGGTTTGAGAATACTTCCTTTTTGTCCACTTCTAATCGGTAGAAGCAACTTTCTTAATGCACGACACATGCCAACCGCATGAAAGGTTCTGACAGCTATTCATAATATATTGTAAAACATCAATTTAGAACTTTTATTCCGTATTAACACAAGACCCGGCAATGAGTCATACTGTCTCATTATAAGGACAAATAAAGTAACAATATGACGCAGAATGCCAAGGCCTGCCAGAACCCTGTCCGGATGGAAGGTTTCGGGGTTGATCCACAAGGGAAGAGGCCGGTTTGACTTTGCCCATCCGCTTTCTTCTCGGGGGTGATTCCACCCTGCGCGACAGGTTTCTTTCGCTTGCTGTGCAC